>JAAXQF010000078.1 GCA_012974435.1 Desulfuromonadales bacterium
GGGGAATAAGACCCGATCTTGTTTTCTCACGTCACACCCCCAAATAGCGAGCCTTGAGCTCTTCGTTGTCGGCTATCTCGTCAGTAGCTCCTGACCAGACCACCTCCCCCTTCTCCATGACATAGTGCCGGTCGGCAAGCTTCATTAACGCATCGAGATTCTTGTCGATGACCAGTATCGACTGCCCGCGTGCTTTAAGTACACCGAGCCCATACCAGATTTCCTTACGTACCAGCGGTGCCAGGCCCTCAGTTGCCTCATCGAGGATCAACAGTTTTGGAGTCGTCATCAAGGCTCGTACCACCGCGAGCATCTGCTGTTCTCCTCCTGAAAGCTGGTTACCGTAATTGTTAAGGCGTTCGGCCAAACGTGGAAAAATTTCCAGAACCTCGTCGAGGGTATAGGGCTCTTTTCTGCCACCGCGATTGGCAGCACCGACCATGATGTTTTCAAGAACCGTCAAGTTCGGGAAGATCTGACGACCCTCGGGGACCAGCCCGAGGCCCTGTCGAGCCACCTGATAACTCGGGAGTTGATGGGTTTCGACTCCATTAAAGGTGATGCGACCCTGCGTTACCGGTGTAAGGCACATAATGGATTTAATGGTAGTGCTTTTACCCATGCCATTACGCCCGAGCAGGGTCACCACTTCGCCGGTATTAACTTCCAGGCTGACACCGAACAAGGCTTGACTACTGCCGTAGAAGGTTTCTATCTGCTCAACCTTCAGCATGCTTCGTCCTCCTCACCAAGGTAAGCCTGGCGTACCGCCGGGTTGCTACGAATCTCGTCAACGCTGCCGGTCGCTACGATCTCACCATAAACCAGTACCGTAATGCGGTCAGCGAGAGAAAAGATCGCTTCCATATCATGTTCAACAAGCAGGATCGTCATCTCTTGCTTCAGCTTGCGAATCAATCCGGAAAGTTCTTTGGTTCCACCCGGCCCCATACCAGCCATCGGTTCGTCAAGAAGCAAGAGTTTCGGCTTGCAAGCCAGGGCCATACCGACTTCGAGTTGCTTCTTTTCACCATGAGAGAGAGTTCCGGCAAGGACTCCGGCTCGCTCGCCGAGACCCACTGTTGCCAGTGCCGGGCCGAGCTCAGCCAGCAGTTGCGGGTTTTTCAATCCCCGTCTCCAAAAGTGAAAGCTGTGACCATGGTGAGCCTGGATTGCAAGCAGCAGGTTCTCCTCGACACTCAGGTTGGGAAACACCGAGGTAATCTGATAAGAGCGCGCCAGCCCGAGAGGGGCCCGTCGATGCAGAGAAAGATGGGTAATCTCCTGACCTGAGAGGAAAATTTGTCCGCTATCGGGGGTTAAGTCACCCGCAATCTGATTGAGTAAAGTGGTCTTGCCAGCGCCATTGGGACCAATCAGGGCATGGATCTCCCCGTCATGGATATTAAGGGAGATGTCACGGCAGGCATTGACTGCGCCGAAACTCTTGCACAAGCTTTCGATGCGTAGTAGCGGCTCAGCCATGACGTTTCTCCTTGCCAAACAGGATACCAAACAGCCCGTGTCGAGCAAAAAGGACCACCAGGATCAGCACCGGTCCGAAATAAACCATCCAGTGCTCGGTATAGATCGAAAGAATTTCTTCGAGCAACAGGAAAGCCGCAGCACCTAGCACTGGCCCATAGAGGGTCCCGCTCCCTCCCAACAACACCATGACCAGAATAATCGCGGAGCGCGTCCAGTGCATCAGCCCCGGGCTGACGTACTCGACCTGGTTGGCGATCAGAGCACCGGCAAGACCGGCCGCAGCACCGGCGATTACGAAACAGAGGAGCTTGTAACGATAGGTCGGGAAACCGAGTGACTGCATGCGCTTTTCACTCTCACGGCAACCTCGAATCACCATGCCGAAGCGCGACTCCACCAGCCGCCCTGCCAAGAACAGGAAAGCACACAACGAAGCCAGACAAACATAATAAAAGTGTACATCGTCGCTTAAATCAAGGCCCGGCAGGGTGTTGCGGGAAAACAGGGTGAGGCCGTCGTCACCCCCGTAACCTTCCAGGGAAACGAAAAAGAAAAAGAGCATCTGGGCGAAAGCCAGAGTAATCATAATAAAATGCATACCACTGGTGCGCAGGCTCAGAGCTCCAATGATTGCGGCCAAAAGGGCGGCAACCAGGATCGCAACCGGCCAGGCGACCAGTGCATTATCGCTCCCTGGAATAGCCAGCGGCCAGGAGAACAACAGTGTCTCCTCAAAATCGTGATGAGCAAGAATCCCAACAGCATAAGCACCGATACCAAAAAACGCTGCGTGTCCCAGACTGACAAAACCTCCATAACCGAGGATCAGATCGAGGCTTGCCGCCGCCAGAGCGTAAATCAGGATACGTGAAAAAAGTGAAACCAGATATGGCTCACCGGCCAGAGTTGCCAGGAATGGCAGCAACAACAGCAACAGCGCACTACAACTGAGACAGAAATATTTTCGGTCGAATCGTGGGAACATCTGCATCTACTCGGAACCCATCTCAACCATGGGCCGGAAGCAACCCTTTGGGGCGCCAGATAAGAATAATAGCCATAAGGATATAGATCGACATAGAGGCCACCGAGGCAGCAACCCCATCGGCATGCGCTGACGACAGAAACATTCGGAACAGGGCTGGCAGAAACGCACGTCCGAGGGTGTCGACCATACCAACCAGGAGCGCACCAACAAATGCGCCGCGAACCGAGCCGATGCCGCCGATCACAATCACTACGAAAGTCAGGATCAGGATACTCTCGCCCATTCCGGCTTCAACCGCCAAGATCGGCCCCGCCATGACCCCCGCCAGTCCTGCAAGCAGGGTCCCGAGCCCGAACACCAGAGTATAGAGCAGTCGGATATTTATCCCCAGCGCACCCGCCATCTCGCGGTTGCTCGCCCCGGCCCGAATCTGCATCCCGATCCGGGTGCGGGTAAACATCAGGTAGAGGAAGAGAGCCACCAGCAGACCAACGCCGATCACGGCGATACGATAGCTCGGATAGGGAATCCCGGGAATCAGTTCAACGCTGCCGGACAACCAGGAAGGCACGTCCATAAATAAGGGCTGACGCCCCCAGATGATGCGAGTTAACTCATTGAAAAACATAATCAGGCCGAAGGTAGCGAGGACCTGGTCGACGTGATCCTTTTTATAGAGCCGACGCAGCACAATCGCCTCAACCAGCATGCCGACCAAAGCTGTGGCAGGCAACGCCACCAACAGACCGAGCAGAAAGGAGCCGCTGCGAGCGGTTACCGTTGCCGCGACATAGGCTCCGATCATATAGAAGGAACCGTGCGCAAGGTTGATAACCTGCATGATGCCGAAAACCAGGGTCAGGCCAGCCGACATCAGAAAGAGTGTGACTCCGAGTTGAAGGCCGTTAAGGATCTGTTCAATAACCAGTAACATGAAAATACCACGCCCACTACGAGGCAGATAAAGTCAGGCACGTTCTTCTGAAAGGAATCACACCCGCAGAGAAACGTGCCTGTTCGAACAACAAAAACAGATTGAACCAGCAGCTATTACTTCATGCTGCATTCGTCAACATAGGCATTCCCATGATCTGTAAATACTGCCTTGAGCGTCTTATTAGTGTAACCACCCTGCCCGTCTTCAACAACCTCACGGATGTAAAGGTTCTGCACAGGATGCTGGTTAGTGGTAAACGCAAACTGACCACGAACCGACTCGAAGTCAGCCTTGCGCACCGCTGTGCGCAGTTGATCAAACTTACTCACATCGCCACCGACACTCTTGAGGGCGCTGCCAATTAAACGCGCGGCCTCATAGCCTTGGCTGGCATACAGAGTCGGGGTACGACCGTAAGTCGCACGGAAGGCCTCAACAAACTGCTTGCTGGCAGGATTGTCCAGATCGTGGGTCCATTGGGAGCCATTCTTCACCCCCTGAGCAGCTGCACCAACAGCAGCGAGTAGACGTTCATCGAAGGAAAATGCGGGGCCGAAGACTGGAATTTTTTTGTTCAGACCGGCTTGAGAATACTGCTTGATGAAGTTGATACCCATCCCTCCGGGAAGGAAAAAGAAGACCGCGTCCGGCTTTGCGGCGCGCAACGCAGAGATTTCTGCCGCGTAGTCCGATTGACCAAGCTTGGTGTAAACTTCACCAGCGATATTACCCGTATAGTAACGCTTGAAGCCCGCGAGATGATCCTTGCCGGCCGGATAATTGGGTGCCAGCAGATAAACATTTTTGAAACCGGATTCGTTTACGTACTTGCCAACGACCTCATCAAGATTATCGTTTTGATAGGCAACATTGAAGTAGTTTTCATTACAACCTTTACCGGCAAGCCCTGAAGGCCCGGCGTTAGGGCTGACATAAAGAACCTCGCCGCGCACCACCTTCGGCACCACCGCCAAAGCAACATTGGAAAAAATGATACCGGTCATGATCTTGACCTTATCGCGCTTCACGAAACGATTGGCAATCTGCTTGGCCTTGCCCGGATCACGGCCATCATCTTCGACCAACAGCTCAACCGGCACACCACCAAGTTTTCCCTCTTCCTGGGCTATCGCCAGTTTAAAACCATCGCGAACCTCTTCACCAAGGTAGCCCGCTTTGGTTGAAAGCGTAGTGACCATACCTATTTTCACTGGTTTTGTCGCCCATGTTGCAGAGGGAATTAGCAGAACAGATAAGACCAACACCATAAATAGCTTTTTCATTGTCGCCCCTTTATTGAATTAAAACTTAAAAACAGTTGACATCTCTTCTTTTCGCACTTATGTACTAGTACATGAGTGCGAAGATAAAATACCTTGAGCCGTTAGTCAATCATTTGCTTGCCCAGAACTCATCCGAGGCGATGGAGAAGGCACTCCACGATCTGCTGACAGTGGGTGAACTTGCCGATGTAGCCAACCGGCTACAGATTATCGAGATGCTGCAACAGGGGATTCCACAACGCCAGATCGCCGATAAATTGGGGGTTGGTATCGCTACGGTCACGCGCGGATCACATCATTTAAAACGTAGCAGTGAATGAGTGAATCGCTCGAAATCATTTATCAGGATCATCTTCTGGCGGTGATTGACCAGCCCTCAGAATTACTAATTTCGGTGAGCTTGGACGTTTCTCCAACTTAAAGGGGACACACAAATTGTGTGTCCCCGAATTCATTTGATTTAACAAAAAAACCGCCCGTCATTCATCCTGACGGGCGGTTCAGTGCTACTCGAAAAGTTGAGGCGTTATGCCCCCTCAGCCATCAACCGCGACATGGCCTTGGCAAATGCCACCGGATCACGCGGGCGGTCGCCTTCAAGCAACAACGCCTGATCGTAGAGCAGGTCGACATACTCCTCGAGCCGGTCGTTCTTGGCGTCGACGGCAAAGAGCGCCTGCATTTTGGCGATCAGCGGGTGGTCAGGATTGACTTCGAGGGAACGTTGACCCTGGGGGACGTTCTGGCCCATGGCGCGGAACATCTTTTCCATCTGCGGGTCAAGATCGTTCTCGCCAGAAACCAGACAGACCGCTGAGTCCCTGAGCCGTCCTGAGACACGCACCTCGGCGACCACGTCCTTGAGCTGCTCCTTCATCAACGCCAGCAGGTCGCTGTACTCCTTTTGTTTCTCTTCTTTCTTATCGCTGTCACCCAGATCAAGGTCTCCCTTGACGGCTGACTGAAGCTCTTTCTCCTGGTATTTCCCCAGGCTGCTGATAATGAGATCGTCGATGTCGTCGGTCATCAACAGCACCTCTAAGCCCTTCTCCTTGAAAACTTCCAGATATGGGGACGACTCGGCGGTATTCCGGTCGGGGCCGGTCATGTAGTAAATCTCTTTTTGCTCCTCGGGCATGCGCTCAACATACTCGGCAAGGGTGATTTTCTTGCCAGGTTCGGTCTTGGTCGACTCGAAGAGCAGCAACTCGGCGATGGCGTCCTTGCGCTCAAAATCGTTATGAACCCCTTCTTTGAGGATGCGGCCGAACTGATCGTAGAACGCGGTGTAGGCCTCCAGATCCTCTTTCTTCATCGTCGCCAGGTTGTCGAGGACCTTCTTGGTGATGTTTTTCTTTATAACGTTGACGACCTTGTTGTCCTGCAACATCTCACGACTGACGTTGAGCGGCAGATCGGCTGATTCGACCACCCCTTTGACGAAGCGCAGATAGGGAGGGATCATCGCTTCGCAGTGATCCATGATTTGTACCCGACGCACGTAGAGGGTCGGACCGATTTTGTATTCCTGATAGTGGATATCGAACGGACGTTCCTTCGGCAGGTAGAGGAGAACCGAGAATTCAGTGGTGCCTTCCGCCCGGTAATGGATCGTTCTGGCCGGATCGTTGAAGTCGTTGGAAACATGCTTATAGAATTCGTTGTATTCTTCTTCGCTGACTTCGCTCTTGTCCTTGATCCAGATCGCCTTGCGCGAGTTGAGGGTTTCACTCTCGGTTTTCTCAACCGATTTTTCCTTGTCATCGGGGTCAGGCTGATTGCGGGTCACATCCATCACCACCGGGTACTCGATGAAATCGGAGTATTGCTTGACGACCTTGCGAAGCTCCCACTCCTTCAGGTACTCTTTTTCATCCTCCTTGAGATGGAGGATGACATCGGTACCGCGCGTATCCTTGGTGATGTCTTCAAGGGTGTAGTTGCCGTCGGCCTCAGATTTCCAGCAGATTGCCTCATCGGCTGCTGCGTCGGCGCGGCGTGTTAGGACCGTAACCTGGTCGGCGACCATGAAAGCGGAATAGAAACCGACGCCGAATTGGCCGATCAACTCAGGGTTGTCCTTGGTCTTGTTGCTTTCGAGTAGTTTGAGAAACTCCTTGGTGCCTGAGTGGGCAATGGTACCCAGTGCCTCGGCGGCTTCGTCGCGGGTCAGGCCAATGCCGTTGTCGCGCACTGTAAGTGTGCCGGCCTCGGCGTCGGGGATCAACTCGATCTGCCACTCGTCGCCAGTCGGGTTGATCGTCTTATCGGTGAGCGACAGATAGCGGGCCTTGTCGATGGCGTCGGACGCGTTGGAGATCAGCTCGCGGAGAAAAATCTCCTTGTGCGAGTAGAGGGAGTGAATCATAAGGTCGAGGATCTTGTTAACCTCGGCCTTGAACTTACGTTTGCTTACTGACATGGTGGTGCTACCTCCTAAAGAGTATATTGTTTATTTGGCTTTGTTACGCAGCTTAAAGTAAGTATCAATGCGACGGATGTCAACCCAATGCTTGGACACATCTTAAATCTGGTATTGAAAAGCCCAACCTCCCTGCGAAAGTTGGCGACGCATGGCATCTAATCTTTCTCTCTACCAAGAGATATTTGGCCTAACAAGACAACCGTTTTTATAGATTCTAAAATAACCTCCCCCTTGTGATCCAGTTACTACTCTCGAAGCCGTATAAGAATATCCAAACTCTAAATATTCTTGTCCTGAGATTCGCAACAACTCACCTATAGCAGAACAAACTTTGTCTGTAAGACACTCATCATCAAAGTAATACTCGTTAAAGATAAATAGCTCTCCAGCGTGGTACTCTGCATCTAGGCAAAACCACAATTCATCTTTCTCCAAGCGCTTCTTTTCCGTCATCAGAACACACTTGAAATTATTAAAGTCATTCTCTGAACAGGTGATGCACTCAAATGGCGCCATCGTCGAATAGAAATCAGTCATAATTTTATCATCTCACTTGATTTTGAGCCTGAATTGGCCTGTAGAGTTCAATTCGGTAGCCGGCGAATATTAATTCAGGGGTAAAACAAAAAAAATGGCCCACCATTCTCGGTGAGCCATTTTTTCGGTGATGATTTTTCGAACTCCAGCAAAAGGATCAAAGCAGAAATGCGTACACCTCAAACACCATCGCTACTCAAATAAACTTCAAGTTATGCACTCCCCACCCTAAGCATTTCAGCACTCTCGCCGAAAAGGATGGAAAGAGCAAAAAAACTTTAACGGAAAAAGGAGGGCGGTTTCAAGTTCGAAGTGCAACAGGGTTTAAGATCCGCCCATAATATTCTTTGAAATCAAAATCCGGCAAGAAGATTTCCGCCGGGCACTTCCAGCCAAGGCTCTTCCTCGGCCTGGTGTTAAGCTTCAAGGCAACCTGGTCAAGTGCCTCCTGAGAGTAAACAGACAGATCAGTTCCTTTTGGTAGGTACTGGCGCAGCAACCCGTTGGTGTTCTCGTTGATGCCGCGTTGCCAAGGGCTATGCGGGTCGGCAAAGTAGACCTCGATTCCCGTGTTCTCTGCCAATCTCTCGTGACAGGCCATCTCCTTGCCCTGATCGTAGGTCATGCTCAACCGCCTTTGTGCATCAATCCGGTTGAGAACAAAGCTGAACCCTTTCTCAGCGGCCTCAGCGCTGGCATTATCGACTTTCGCCAGGGTTACGAACAAACAGCTTCGTTCCACCAGTGTCCCGACCGCTGAGGCGTTGCGCGCCCCTTTGATGAGGTCTCCCTCCCAATGCCCCGGAACCAGTCGTTCTTCGACTTCGGGAGGTCGCTCATGGATGCTGACCATGTTCGGAATGCTGCCACGACGATCTTCACCGCGACTGCGCGGCCGACGCTTTTTGCGGGATTGCCGCAACAAGGCAATGACCTCCTTGCGCAACTCGCCGCGCGGCATCGCATAGATCGCCGTGTAGATGGTCTCATGACTGACCCGGAACTGAGGCTCTTCAGGGTGCATACGCTTGAGTGTAGCAGAAACCTGCTCCGGTGAGTTGCCAGACTTCAAGAGCTCAACGACTTCGTTCCAGAGCGTCTCTCCGAGAACCAGCCGCTTGTCTTTTCTCGGCTGACACTCTATTTGTCTGGCGCGTTGCTCAGCTCGCACGGCACGGTAGCCACCAGCCACGGGACGCCGCCCCCGTCGCCCTGCTCGAAGCGACGGAGGCTCCCAATCGTTCCGACTCAACTCGCGGCTCACTGTACTCACTGGTCGATGCAAAACACGGGCAATTGATCGCAACGAAAGCCCTTGCTCCAGTCCCACTTGTATCACCGCACGTTCCGTACAGCCCAAATGCTTGTATGTCTTTTCCATCACAACACTTTAACTCCTCCAAGTGTTGCACTTCAACCTTGAGCCCAGCGAGTTTAAAATGGGAGTAGAGAAATTTTTAGACGCAGCAACAGCTTACATCACCTACGAAGACAGCGTGAAATTATTGGATGATCCAGTCGCCTTCCCATCTCGGGTTATCCCACATGAGTTCGGGTGGTGGATCAATGTCCCTGAGGTGAAGTTTTTAGAAGAAGATTTAATCCAGCCCATGAAATGCGCCGGTTACAGCGAGAGATTCATCAACATGATCAAAATGGCATCGAAAAATGGGTGTTGGTGGATAAATCTTGATTGTGATGGCGAATATGTGGAGGGCTTGGAATATAATGAGTGGTAGCACCCACCCCAGCTTCCTTGCGTAGGCTGGGATTACTGCGATCAATAATATTAATGATTCTGGTATAAACGTTGGTTAACATGTTCAAGCTCAGCGCGTGTCCACGTGACGGGTGTTGCTGAATACGGGGAAGATTCTATTGAATTTTGATGATTATAAGTTCTACCCAGTTGGAAGTCGCACCGACAGCCCCTGAGATCAGACCTTTCCTCTGGCAGGCCCCTGAACAACAAAATGACACTAAATTTTTCGGGGCATTTATATTTTCCCTTCTATTTCTGTGAAAACTCTCCTCTTGGGAATCAGATTTGAAATTTCAACTTCCGAGACGAAAACAGGCTTATTATTGATAGAAGTATTTAGGAAGCTGATTAATCCACAAAACAATGGCCACCAGGGTCCGATCCTTGGTGGCCTTTCTCGTAAGGCAGGGTTTATGGAATCGTTAATTTATGCTGATATTGACCCTGAAAATCGTCTGACACAACTTGACACGTTCTCAACAGGCATAAGATATGAAACGCCTTACGACCGCTGTTTGAGTAAAGGCCCTGCGTTTTGAGCCTCGACTCTTTGTAGAACGGCTTTGATCTCTGCAACAGACAATAACCCTCGTGCCGAGAAGATCGTCCCGTCGATAACCAGTTGAGGCAGGCTTAAAGCCTTGAGGTGTGTCAACTGCTCCAGATCCATGACCGACGTTACCTTGGCGGGCAAATTAAGCTCGTAAACCGCCTGTTGCACCCTGATTCTCAAATCCTTGCATTTGATACAACCGTCACCTACAACCTCTATTGTCATATCCTGCTCCATGTTGTTGATCATCCTTTAAAATAATCATCGCACGCCCCAATTGTTTTTTGCAACCGGCCAGGTCAAATTTATGACTTAAATTGTCATATGTCACGACTTCTAAGGCGGAATATGGCTTCTTTTTGATAGAGGTATTCAGGAAACTCTTTAATCCACAAAACTATGGGATCAGGGTTCGATCCTTGGTGGCCTTTTCTTACATTGCAGGGCTGTAAGAATTTGGTGCTTTGCGAATCTGGATTCATTAGATCAATGCGATAAATAAGAATTAGTCCGAATCGTTCGAGTACATCTTGGGGAAGCACCAAATCAAAGTGCCTACAGCTTTTTCGCTGTAGGCACTTTTCCTTTATTCTGTGGAGGTAATCAGAAAGCCTAGATGAATACGGTTAAGATAACCTTATTGAAGTC
>JAAXQF010000524.1 GCA_012974435.1 Desulfuromonadales bacterium
CCGGTCTTGAGGATCTTCTTGTGGATCTTTACGTCATCAACGCCCTCGGCTTCAGCGATTGAGATGAGCTCAGTGAGATCCTCGGGGCTTCCGTCACAGAACCCAATGGGACGAGGATTATTGGACTGATTGAGTTGAACCTTGAACTCGCCGCGATCCCAGCGTGTCTGCGTAGAATTGTTGTATGGATGAATCATATGGTTGATGTACTCCTTAATTATCTGCTGGACGCGTCCAATGAAATGCATTCATATTTAGCTTGAGTATAAACTAGGGACACTCCCGAATGGCGCTAGTTTAAGGGTTCGTAGCATGATATTTGCTCCGGTGTGGGATCACCTTTATTTCATGCCTTGGCGCAGTCATTCTCTGATAATTTTTGGGGCGCTGTTTGACACATCGCGGTTCACTTCTACCTGGTCGTTGCATGATTGGTGTATTGGTCATTGCATCATACAAATCACTGATTAATCTGAACCGCTCTGCCTTGCTGACCTTCGCCTGATTCAGGTGGGGTTCCCAGCTACGAAGAGCTTGCAGGCTACCTTTGAAACTAACAATTCGGACTTCAATGTCCGCTTCCTCTGCGGCTTCGTACATCAACCGTCGAATGCAATTGTAGGCGATGAAGTGCATCAAGATTTCTTTTCGGACCATCTCCGGCATTCGGCATCGCAGGACATCCATCCCCATGGTTGTCTTGATATCGCGGAAGAACAGTTCAACATCCCATCGCCTGAAATAGAGTTTGGCAAGCTCTTCCGCAGGATATTGCGCGGCGTCCAGCAGAGTGGTGATGATATAGAATCCTTGTGTCCTGAAACCCGGATGTTTGGCCGTGACACGGATTTGTCTCAATGGGAGTTCTTCAGGGAGATCCTCCCACGCGTCTTTTGAATACGACAGTTTTGCGGTATGTTTCGGTCGCGGCCAGGCTATCAACAAGTCATCAGGTCCGAGCACTTTTAGGCTTCTTGCTGCTCTGACCGGCGCTCTGCGCGCGAGGGTAATGACACTGTCAATACCCCTTTTCTTTAGGCTTGCCTGGTCGAAATAGCTGCAGAACCCCTTGTCGCCTAGGAAGATATCCCCCGGCTTGAAGGTGTTCCACTGTTGCCGAAAATGCAGTAACTCGTGACTCTTCTTATTACCGATTGCGTAACTGAGCAAGCCGCCGCTTTCCAGCGAAAAACAAGCACAGATGCGTGCTGATGGAAACCCACATCCCGGCTTTTGAGAGGACGACTGTGGCCAGACTTTCTGATTTTCCGAGGTATCTGGCATGGTTACGCCAGTGCCATCGACAACAATAACCCGCCGGTTGTTCAGCAAGCCTGTTTCCGGCATATTCTCAAGTCGATCCGCCGTATGGTCGAGGATGTCAGAGAGCATCTGTTCATCCAATTTTGTGCGAGCCATGCAATAAGAAGCAGTCGAGGACGAAGGAATCTTGGTCCCCTTGATGGAGGCATAAGCTTGAAGCTTGCGAATCACTTCTTTGCAGCCACCATCCGCATCCAGGACCTGACTGAGGAAGGCCCAGAAGGTGTTTTCTTTGGAGAAAAGGCGCCTACGGCTCATGGCACCCGCTTGCTCCGGTTTAAGAAGTGCGGTGGGAATAAACTTTTCAAAGACTTCACCGATCTGCTTGAAAGACTTTTGCCTGAGCAATGCCATTTTTTTAGCTAGTTTTTGCTGAGCGGAACGGGGCTTTCGGCGAAGGGTCTGCAGGTGAAAACCTGGGAACATCGGCGTTGTGTTTTTCATGGCCTATTATGCCATTTTTGCCCAATATCCTCAGCTACTTTCCCTTGCCGAGGGGGCTTAAACTAGCGCCATTCGGGACACTCCCCAGTTTTCCTCCTTGGCCTTCCAGGTTTGCGCGGCATCAAAGCTTGATTCAGTTGCAGTTCCATTTTTTGAATGAATCCCTCTGACCCGAAAGGGCGCCCTGTCCGTGTTGCTTTACGTAACAAACTTTCGCCCTGTTTACCCTCTTGCAGTATGAATTCAGCATAGTCATTTCTGGCATCCAAGGGCAACCAAGAAGGCTTTTCCAAGACCTCATCATCAGTCCCGTTGATGTGGGCTTTGGCACTAGACCAACGATAGTTCTCTGCTCTTTCTGCAAGATTAACTTTCAAAGGATTCTTTTCAATATAACGGACGACAGTCCAGAGATGTGTGTCTTTTTCGACAAGGCAGGAAAAAAACGATTTTGCCCGATGCGAGCGCATTCTGGGCACAGAGCTAGAACAGGAGCAAGATGAGAGACAACTAAAACCAGGGAATTTCTATTTTTTTTGCACCGCTAAATACAGGGAGTTTCCCTCGTTTCTCATTCACCGATATCTTCATTCCACAACTCTGGATTATTTTCAATAAACGTCTGCATAAGCTGATGACATTCCTGGTTATCAATAACGATCACTTCAACACCTCGTGACTTTACATAACTCTCCGGACCGCAAAATGTACGGTGCTCTCCTATAAC
>JAAXQF010000429.1 GCA_012974435.1 Desulfuromonadales bacterium
TCGGGGGACAACGGCCACAAAAGGATTGGTTTATGAAACAGGCGAACCTGTCACCGGCCTACACGACGCGCTGGGGGAGTATCCCGAAGGTGAAATGAGCCACGAACATAGCTGACGATTACTGCTGTTTCACGCATAGCCTTCCGGTTGCCCCAACATGCGACGCGTTACCAGCACGACACCTTTCGCCGAGATACGAAACCCGTTTGCCTTGTCTTGCTCGGCGTCGAAACCGATGACCGTTCCTTCCGGGATTTCACAACCACGGTCGATGATGGCGCGTCTGATTTTGCAATGCCGCTGGATGACAACTTCCGGCAAGATGACTGTTTCCTCAATGCTCGAATAGGAATGGATCCTGACATTAGTAAACAGGAGGGTTTTTCTAAGATGTGAACCGGAGATAATGCAGCCGCCAGAAACAGATGAATCTACCGCCATGCCCCGACGTCCCTCATCATCAAAGACAAATTTTGCCGGCGGTAACTGCCGCTGATAGGTCCAGATTGGCCAGTCGGGATCGTATAGGTTAAGTTCTGGATTCGGCGAGATCAGTTCCATATTGGCTTCCCAAAAGGCATCCAGAGAGCCCACATCGCGCCAATAGGCGAGCGCGTTGGTTTCTGGATCGCGAAATGGGTAAGCGTACACGTTGTGCTCCTTAAGAATAGTCGGGATAATATTTTTACCGAAATCATGTTCGGAACCAGGCGCCTTGCCGTCCACTTCCAGAAGGTTTAAAAGGATATCGGTGTTGAAGATGTAGTTGCCCATGGAGGCCAGAGCGCTGTCTGGCTTACCGGGAATGGGGGTTGGATTTTCAGGCTTTTCGTCAAAGCGTAAAATACGGTTATTTTCATCGACGGTCATAACTCCGAACTCGCCGGCAGCCTCTGCGACCGGCACCTCAAGGCAGGAGACGGTCATGTCGGCGCCGCTCTCAACGTGAGCCAGCAGCATCGAGCGATAATCCATCTTATAGATATGATCGCCGGAAAGGATCAATATGAATTTAGGCTTTGACACCCGGATGATATCGAGATTCTGATAGACCGCATCTGCGGTTCCCTGATACCACTCCTCGGAGAATTGCTGAGAGGCTGGCAGTATTTCAACGTATTCTCCCAGTTCCCGCTTAAAATGACTCCAGCCGCGCACCAGGTGCCGAATCAACGAATGCGACTTGTATTGTGTCAGCACACCGACGCGGCGAATGCCTGAGTTAATGCAATTGGAGAGCGGAAAATCTATGATGCGATACTTCCCACCAAAATGGACCGCAGGCTTGGCTCTAAAGTCGGTCAATTCATGGAGTCTGGTTCCACGTCCGCCAGCTAATACCAGTGCGAGGGTGTCCCGGGTAAGATGGCTGACATAACGATAAACCACTCTGCTATTCTGGTTGGCAGACACTGAAACCTCCTTAAGGAGAATGGGTCACTTATTCAACAAGCGCATTTCCTTTTAGCCAGAAAGCGGGGACGAAAACTGCATTTTTTTTTAAACGAGCAAAGTTACTCAACTCCCCGCTCCCAGCGGCCTCAAGTCCCTGATCGCCCTGAACGCGGATGAGCAGCCAGGTTCGAAGAACAACGCTCCCAAAGATGATTGGTTTATGCAGCAGGCGAGCCTGTCACCGGCATAGAAGACGCGTCGCGGCCGTATCCCCCGAGGTGAAATAAAAAATGCCCTGGAGATCAGGAGGGAACATCCCCAGGGCCAAGAGAGGGGGGATCACTCCTCTGGGTCTATTCTACCACGTCAAGCGGAACCCGCAGTACCCTGCCCTACTCCAGGAAATACCTGAGGATGGTATATGCCGTCTCCGATGAGAGCAGTACGATCAGGGTGGAAATTAGCGTGACAACCAAGGTGACCAGCAGAACCGTTTCCCAGAAGGTTTTCAGAGATTCTCTGAATCCGACCAGATTCTCGGGATGAAAATTGTGATCCTGAAACCAATTGTTGACATATCCCATAGTTCCCTCTCTTTCTCCCCATGCAGCGTGTCGGGCTTTCCATGAACCGGCTGCAAATCCGCTCGATTGGCCCATGTTTCAGCCCCTTTTTGGCCCATATCTTTGGCTATGGGACTGCAAACGAGCGAAAATCTGGTCTCAATCGCTCAAATTTTCGCTTCGGCCCGGCAAGTCCGACACACTGCTTGTCTGCTTCATTTTAGCATGGCTGTCTCCATCGGCAACTGGCAACTATCTGGGGCTAGCAATGTATTTTAGCGCTGGCGGAGTTTTTTGCGGATCTGCGTAGATGAGAGCGGTTGGGAAGAAGCGCAAGACCCCGGTTTACGAACGGGTCGAGGACCGGTATAATTCAACGACCGCGCCAGCCCATGGACAAATGGCGCAAAATCCCGTCAGAGAACCTCTCAAGCGACCTTTAAACAGGAGACGGATATGCACGAGGCGATGTTTTACACCCAGCTCTCCAACAACCGGGTGCAGTGCTATTTGTGTCAGCATTTCTGCA
>JAAXQF010000582.1 GCA_012974435.1 Desulfuromonadales bacterium
TATAAGAGACAGATGATAAATATTGCAGACAGTTCTTGTGACAGGTCACACTGGATGACAGCAGAATAATGGTGTTCCACATGGGCAGCCAGTGCCACCACTTCTCAACTTCACTGAAAGCCATGCTGGTGTGAGGGCTGACAAAAGTACCGTTGTTGGCAATAAGTTGCGCGCCGGCGCCGCCTACCGCCTCCTGTGGCGTCTGCATATGGTACACCACGCGGACCTGGATATTGATATGACAACCGGTTTACGGTTCCACCCTATTGAGATGGTTATATCCATGGGGATTAAACTGTCGGCAGTAGTATTGCTTGGTCCACCGGTCGCGGCAGTGCTGATTTTCGAGGTTCTCCTTAACGCCGCGTCCATGTTTAATCACGGTAATATACGTCTTCCTCTGAAATTAGACTGGGTGCTACGATTTATCATCGTTACACCCGACATGCATCGTGTGCACCATTCCGTGATCATCCGAGAAACCAACAGTAATTTTGGTTTCAACCTACCTTGGTGGGACCGCCTATTCGGAACCTATCGCGATCAGCCTGCTAAAGGACATGGCGACATGACCATCGGAATCAGCCAGTTTCGTGATTCCAAAAGATTGACCTTACCCTGGCTGCTGGTGCTGCCCTTTATCGGTGATCCGGGCCGGCAACCTATCAACCGTCATTGATGGTTGCAGAACTTGTGACATCTTCAACTTATCGATAAAAAAAGACCGGCTTGAAAAGTTGTGATATTTAGGATATCTGTAATCAAGGTCAGCCTGTGGTAATCTCAATATATTGCGATCGGCTGATATTTGTTTTTTGTCCTGATATCCCAAGTTTAGGCTCGGTAAAATTTCAGCTGATTTAAAACCAATCTACAAAATTCCCATAACGATAATAATAGCTGCTCTGTCCTGCTCATCTTGCGATTGAGCGAAAAACAATACGCCAAACTCATGCCGATGAAGTCGTTCATTGACAACAGTGTGCGGCTGGCCGACCGCTCCATACAAGTTGTGGTTTATTTCCTTGACTCACATGGGTGCTTCTCTATAGTCTTTGGCTGGGAAAGCAGGTTCTTATCAACTTATTTTTATCCCAGAGGGAATCAAAGACACTGTTTCGGAGAAATTCGACCGGCGCATTTATTATCGGTATAAATCATTAAAAAGGAGATTGGAAAATGACGACAAGCGACGCAACAGAAAAAAAGCCACTCTGGTTGTTAATCGAGGAGAATATCCTTGAGCTCGATTCGCAGGACCTCTCAGGGGAAAACCTTGAAGCATCGATTCAACGGATTGCGGGTGAACTTGACAACGCGGGTTACAATGTTTCGCGTCATGGGGGCAATATGCTTCAATTGAGATGGGCAATGGATGAAACACGCAAAGTCGGTAGGCCCCTTATGGAGGATTTCAACACTGCGATCGCGGCACTTACACTTGAGGACGTGGCTGACCTTTATTTTGTAGCGAATAAGCTCATCCACGACATCGGAAAGACGTGGCCAGAACTCAAAAAATCCGAGCGCAGACCAGATGTGATACGGATTGTCGAGAAGACAAAACTCAATCTGCTCATTACCAAGGCAAAAGGCATGCCCGACGATGAAGGTATCCGATTACTCATTGAGGAACAAGTAGATCCCGAAGTGATCACCAACGCGTTGGACATTACCGAGGAGAAGTTGGAACAGGTGAACACCGAGATGGAAAAGGAACGCGCAGAGAGGAAAAGAGTAGCAAAGTTGCTCGAGGCGGTAGAGGGCAAGTCCAACGAAGAAAAGGTGAAGCACCTTCTTACGAATAACGTCTCCGAAAAAGTGATAATCGAAATGGCGAAAGTTGACCAGGACGCGATCAATGGTGTCAAACAGGCAATGGAAGCGGAGCTGAAGGAAAAACAAAGGATAGAAGAAGAGGCGGCCGCACGGAAAAAGGAAGAGGCTACAGGACCTTCGTTGGAAGAAATTCCGCCGGATGAGATGCTCGAATACATCGAGTCCATTCGCGAAATCATGGAATTCAGCGATCAGGAGAAAGAAATCAGAGTTATGTGTGAGCAGAGTTCCATCCCCAAGGCCCTTGTGGACATTGCTGTTTCGGAACCAGACAGACTGGATGAGCTCGAAAAAGGGGTGGAGGGATAACAGGTATATTCGTGAACTGTATCAGGTCTTGAGAAACTAGGAAATACCTGAAAAACAGCATAACATGTTTACTTACTTCTTTTTGAAGGCTGTAATTGGGGATGCCGATTTTAACAATGACAAGCAAATCACGTTTCAAGAAATCTATAATTTTGTGGCTAATAGAGCAGAAGGCGTTTCGTATTATGAAAAGAGGCTGCATAGTGGTAATATGCAGACCCCAAGATGCACTCTGCTAATAAAGACGCTGTGTTTGTGAGATATTAGCTTTAGGAGGTCAATTAAATCAGCAGCCCCAAAATATTGCACTGCTCAGCAAGGTGTAGATATCTACCAT
>JAAXQF010000584.1 GCA_012974435.1 Desulfuromonadales bacterium
ATTTAGAGGCGACTCCAGAATAGCATAAAATATGAACAATATCAGCTATTTGCCAAAGAGTTTCCCGGAAATTACTTTAATAAACTCACTGATTCAGGATAATTAATGAAATAGCAGGTTTGATACTTCTACTCGATGATGAAGAATATTCAAAATATAACGTACGTATTTTGCTTGTTGGAACACCCACAGACATACGCGACTATTTCTCTAAAGTCAAAGAGTCTCAAACTATAGTCAACAGAACACAAGAAGTTGCTGAAGTATCGATGCTGAGTGACCCCCAGACTAAACAGTTGCTCTCCAAGGGCTTCTTTGACCTGATGGGATACGAAATAATTGATAATTCCGAAAAGAAATTTAACAAGGAAATTTTTCTCAATAGCCTAGCTTGGTACTCAGGCAACATCCCTCAATTTGTGCACGAACTAGGACTTCATGTTGCTATTGAGAGTGAAGATGCAGGTAGAAAAATAACCCATGAGTCATGTCTTGAGGGAATCTTGAGCTGGCTCAAATCATCATTAATATCCGAGCATACAACACTGGAAAAAAATATAAATTCGATTTCCACCAAAGTTGGCAGAAAAAACCAAGTAATTTATTCAATCTCCACAATTGGATTTTCTGAATTTGGTTATCAAGCAGTTGAAAAAAAATTACGGGAACTATTCCCCATATCAACATCAGGCAAAAGCCTAAACGTATCTGGTCTTCTGTCCGATTTATCCACAGGAGATAACCCGATACTTAGAAAAACCAACAAGGGCACCACTTATAGGTTTATTGATCCAAAGTTAAGAATAATGGCTAGATGGCTACTAGATAAAAAAACAGACGAAAGCCTAACCATTAGAAGGCTAGACGAAGCAATTAAATTCTAGGCAAGATCGAACATTGAAGGCAAAACTAGCCCTTTCGCCGAGGGCTAGTTTTTTTCCCCAACCAAGGCCTCAACATTCGGGCCCCAATAGATATTCGATGGGCGCCTTCTGCACAAAAGCACCCCAACATATCAATATATTTTCCGTCTGAAAAAAAATTACCTATGGAGAATCGCAGGGTCAGGCTTGCAAAGTTGCAAACTTTTAGGCCGGAAATTACCTACCCTTCCTGACATGAGGCATAACCAAAGGTCCATTGCGTCATATTGTGATGCAACGGACCTTGCCTTTTAACTCATAACGAGACTATTATTGCCTCATATCCTGATGCAAAGGAGTTCCGTTTATGCCTCACTATGTCTGGCAGCACCCGGCCTGGCCCACTTTCACAATGGACTACGAGCAGCTCACCCCGCTACTGGGGAGATGCCGCCACCTTCAGGGGCAGCTCTTTCAGCAGGTAAAAGCGCTTGGCCTTGAGCTGGAACTGAAGACGCAACTTGAGTCCCTGACAAAAGAGGCGGTCAAGACGGCCGAGATCGAAGGCGAGCTACTGAACCCCGATTCTGTTCGATCTTCGGTTGCAAGCCGTTTGGGCCTGCCGACCGGCGGACTTCCGGCGGCACCCAGGAGTGTCGATGGTCTGGTTGATGTCCTGCTGGATGCCACCAGCGGCGACAATAAGCCCTTAACGGCAGAGCGGCTTAAGGCGTGGCAGGCCGCTCTCTTCCCCACCGGATATTCCGGCCTGTTCAAAATCATCACCGGTGATTGGCGAACAGAGCCGATGCAGATCGTCTCCGGTCGTATCGGACGGGAAGAGGTTCACTACGAAGCGCCACCTGCGGCACAGCTGAACGCTGAGATGGATGCTTTTCTTTCCTGGTGGCAAGAGAGTCATCCTGAGCGGGGCAACACCGATCCGATTCTGCGCGCCAGCATCGCGCATTACTGGTTCGTGGCGATCCATCCTTTTGATGATGGGAATGGTCGTATCGGCCGTGCCCTTGCCGACATGGCGCTCGCGCAGGGAGATGGCGCAGCAAGGCGTTGCTACAGCCTCTCTTCAAGCATCATGGAGAGTAGAGACAGCTACTATAAGGTTTTGTCTTACACCTCAAAAGGGCAAGGGGATCTGACAAAGTGGCTGTGCTGGTTTTTAAGTTGTCACGAACATGCGCTGCAGGAATCCCAAGCCACAATCAGCAAAGTGATGGGTGTTTCGCGCTTTTGGCAGAACGTTTCTCATCTCGATATGAATACGCGCCAGAGAAAAGCTCTCGGCAAGCTGTTGGAGGCTGGCGAGGATGGCTTCGAAGGCGGATTGACGGCCAAGAAATATCAGGGCATGTCGAAGGGGAGTCGCGCCACCGTAACGCGCGATTTGGCCGATCTGGTTGCTAAGGGTCTCTTGGCTATGGAGGGTGAGCGCAGGACAACGAAGTATCATCTGAACTGGGATTACACCAAAGAGGTTCTCTCGCGTGAAGAAAAGCCACGGGGTCACATCTTAAATATTAAATATTGATCGAATTGCTAATCTGGTTCAAGGGAGGCAAAGGGTCACATCTTAAATGTTAAGCGTTCATTGGTTTGGCA
>JAAXQF010000586.1 GCA_012974435.1 Desulfuromonadales bacterium
ACAAGACATCGAGCCGTGCATCATTAAGACGCGACCTTCCGGAATGAACCAAGCCGTCAAATTCGCTCTGATCGCCTGGTTCCTCTTTTAATTGGCCGACATCGACCAGATTCTTAAACTGTTGGGAGGTCATCTTCAGAACCTATCAAGTAGATTTTTTGCTGCGTTATAACCCTCGTCACAAAGCTGTTGTCTGATTGGATTTTATCCTTAAACTCTTTAGTCGTGTAGATTGTGGGATTTACAGATCTACCTATATTAGCTTCGATAGGAGCAACCGATGCCAATATCTCAGGATAAGACAATTGATCAGAGATAATCATCACGTCTACATCACTATTGGCCTTATCCGTTCCTTTTGCGACAGAGCCATAAATAAAGGCGAGTTCCACGCTATCTCTAAACTCATCCAGGGCCTTTCTGATCACATCAGCTAAGCCGAAGGTTTTCTGTACAACACCTCTAAGCTCTTCGAAGATAGGTGACTTGCGGTTGGCCGTGTAGTGCTTCTGGTTACCTATTTTTTCGATGGTTAACAGTCCAACATTTGAAAGCTTCTCTAGCTCTCTCAGTACTGAGCCTATCCCCACTCCCGCATACCTGACAATTTCATTGGCATAGAAACTTTTGTCGGGGTTGCCGAATAAAAGGGACAACACTTGTCGCTGCGTTTTAGTGAAAAGCACATCGCCCAAGCCTGGAGTATTGGTCTTTTTCATTCCCATATTGGGAACTATAGTTCCCTTATTGGGAGTTTGCAAGAAAAAAGCACCAACACCCAGCTCCCAGCTCCCAGCTCCCAGCTCCCTGCTCCCTATTCTCTCCCCGCCATCATTTTTGCAAGCGGATTTGCAGAGATGCCATGGGCGACCAGGCTGAAGAACACCGTACACACCACGACCAGGGCCAACAAGTTCCCACCGGGTAGGTTCTCGTTCATGACAATAATCGCAAAAACAATGCTGGCAAGGCCACGCGGGCCGAACCAGCCCAGGAATAACCGGGAACGGGTATCCTCTCCGGTCCCTGCGAGGCAAAGGAATACGGGCAGCATGCGAACCAAGGGGAGACTTAAGAGCGCGTAAACCACCACTTGCCAGGTGAAGAGGTCGAAGACCTGTCCGAGGACCGCAGAGCCGAAGAGCATCCAGGTGATCAATGCTAGAGTCTCACCAGTCGCCTCAGCGACCAGGACCAGTCGGTGGGTCGCATCCTTGGCGAAGTAGCCGAAAGCAATACCGCCAGTAAACGCAGCAATATAGCCGCTGCCATGCAGGCTTTGCGCAACGGTAAAGCAGGCGACGGCAAGCCCGACTATCGTGACCTGCTTCCAGATATCGGTGATCCAGCCACGCTCGAAGCATCTTCTCATAAGCCATGCCCCAATTGAGGCAAGACCCACACCGACGATCAGGCCGATCCCCAACTCCTGGGCGACCAGGCGCAGTGCCAGCATGGTGCTGCCACCCTCGCCCGCGGTCCCACTTGCCAGGGCAATAAAGACCAGGAGAATCGGCACACAGAGACCGTCATTCATGCCACTCTCAAAATTCAGTCCCTCCCTGATCTTTGCCGGTACATTGTCGTTGGTGATGACTGCTTTGCCGAGAGCTGCGTCGGTAGCGGCAAGCATGGTGCCCAGAATTGCCGCTTCGAAGAATGTCAGCCCGCTGAACAGCAGTGCAGCAAGCACAGTACCGAGCGCAATGACACCAGGAAGTCCGAGCAACAACATCCGCGAAGGAATGCGCAGTTGACGCTTAAGAACCGACAAGTCTGCACTCGCCGCATCAATGAACAGGATTAAGGCGAGGGTCAGGTCCGCAAAAACTCTCAAATCTGTATTTGTAACGGAGTCATCGAACCATCCGAGCCCAAGTGGTCCCATCAGAAACCCGGCACAAACAAATATTATGGGCCCGGACAGCGCCATTCGCTCAACGCGACCGGCGACCAGGCTATAGCAGAAGACAAACAGGGCAAGAACAGCCAGCTCTACGTACATCTCAGTACCTCCTGAAAATTCTCACAAAACCTACAAGGATAAGACAGGTTCAATTATAACCAGTCGAAGAGCGAGGTCAAAGGGAGGGTGTTTGAATAGTCTTCTTTGGATCGGTCTTAATTTTCCGCAATCTTCGATTGAGGCCTTTTTCTATACGCTGTGCAAAAGAAAGCGTGTCCAGTGGGCGACTGGTACGCTCCCCCCCTCTCCTGCTTCATTACATTACAGAACATAAAAAAAACAACAGCGGCCATCCAATAAAACATGACCGCTGTCGACAACTTGTATGGTTGGATTTATTGAGTCGGGTGCCCCCGGAACTCCCGATTCATAGATATCTTTTGAGCTTTTTCTAAACAATCAGGCAACCACTGCTTGCGCTCATTTAATTTGCTTTCCCTCCGTCCCTTCCCGATGAATATATAAGAGATATGAATTTATGACCTATTAGGTCATAAATAGCGGTTAGGCTATGTT
>JAAXQF010000116.1 GCA_012974435.1 Desulfuromonadales bacterium
CCCCAGGAGGGCAACTATGATTCCCCCCAGAAAATAAACCGATACCATCAAGCTGCTCCAGCCTAATACCGGAGAACCAAAAGCCAGCGCCTTATAGATAATAGCGAGGGCAAAAAGAAAAGCTAGTAGGGACATGGCGAATCCGAACCGGATGGAAAGCCGCAATGGCTTGTCGGAGTAGGCGATAATTGTTTCCGTGGCCAGTTTTTGAAGGGCCTTGAAGGTATAGGTTGTTTCGCCCGCGAAGCGCTCCGCATGTTGCACGTCGATGCTGGCTGTCGGATAGCCCATCCAGTCTACCAGTCCGCCAAAGAACCGCAAATTCTCCCGCATCAAACGAAAGTTGTTGACGACTTCGCGTGAGATGATGCGAAAGTTGCCCACTTCTGCATCGTATTGCATGTCGGCAAAGTAGTTGAGGAAACGGTAGAAAAGGTGCGAGGTGATCCTCTTGAACCAACTGTCCTGCCGTTTTCCGCGTCGCGCAAGCACGACGCTATAGCCCTCTTGGGCCTTTGCGTAGAGGCGCGGGATCTCTTCTGGGCGATCCTGGAGGTCACAGTCCATGACGATGACCCAATCACCGTTGCAATGATCAAGTCCCGCTGTGAGGCCATAGTGCTGGCCGAAGTTACGACTGAATTGTAGCCCCTTAACCCGGGAATCCGAGGTTGACAGTTCTTGGATGACCTCCCAAGAGCGATCACCTCCGCAATCTTCTATCAGGAGGATTTCAAAATCTTCGGTAACCTCTCCCAGAGATTTTGACAGTCTGCGATAAAGCTCATGCAGGCAATCTTCGGCCTTGTATACGGGTATAACCACGGAAATTAATGGGACTGCTGACAAGATGAACTCCTTCTCCCCGGATGTTCCTTTAGATATGGCATCCTTTGAAAACGCGTGTTTCTCCAAATTGACATATATACGATTCGCTTAAATTAATATGGTTTTTGCTGTTTTTGGTGATGCTGGTTTGATAGCTTTGTCTCTGATCTCAGTTGCTTAGAAAATCTGATGAGATAGTGGCACGGATCAGGCTTTATTAGAACATGAATTGCCCTCTCTCTCTACTCCTTGACCTTTTCTTAGTATCACTACAGACTTGGCATTAAAAAAGCAACTAATGTGCCATGATGAATTTCGATTGCCCAGCATTTTTATATGCCCTAAAACTCAGTCACGAGATGAGCGAAAGAAGTAAAATGGATCAGTCCAAAGAGCAGATTTACACGACACCGCAGAGCGAATCGTCTAATAGCCAAATCATTTTTCAATCGAGACTCTGGCCATACGGCCTCGTTCTTTTTGTTATTTCACTTGTCCAGTACGCCCTTTCCCTGACAAATGAATTTGTCTTCGATTCAAAGGCGACCTTTCTCATGGATCCGTCCATTCGGAGCCTTGACTTTCTGCCATCATATTTTACCTCTTCGACAGCCTTTACCATCATCGAAAGCGCCAATGAGAGTAACCTGAGCTACTATTGGCCTTTGGTTAAATCTTTCCATTTGGCAGAGTATTTAACGTGGGGGGCAAATCCCCTTTTCTATAATGCCACCAATATTATCCTCAACGGGATCGTTGTTGTTCTTTTATTCTTTCTTATCTTCAATATCTGCAAGCAGAGAAGTGTTGCCTTTGTTTCTGCTCTGCTGTATGCCGTTAATCCGGTGCGGGTAGAGGTCGTTAGTTGGGCATACTCCGATTCTTACATCATTGTCGCGATCTTTATCTTGGCTAGTTTTCTTTGCTATGTAAAAGAGAGGCCTTTGCTCGCTTATGGCCTCTTTGCCTGCGCCCTCTTTTCAAAAGAGACGGCGATCCTCCTGCCTGCTGTCATTCTCCTTTACCATTTTCTGATTCTGGGCCATCGCAGACTGAAGGAATATTACCCGACTCTGCCCCTCTTCGTTCTGGCTTTTGGTTATCTTTTCGTTCGCTATCTGGCTGTCGGCTCACCGCCAGTGACAGACCTCGGTTTGCTTAAGATCGTTAATGCTATTGCGCTTATTCTTCCGTTAAGCCTGAAGATACTGGTTTTCCCCGACGCCCCGACGACACTCTATACCCTTGACCAAAAACTTCTGACAACATTCCCCGTTCAGGTTGTTTTCGGCTACTTTCTCATTGCAAGTCTTATCGCTCTGGGTTATTGGCTTTGGCGGAATAACAGAATTATACTCTTCTGGTATCTCTGGTTTTTCGTCTGGCTGTCAATTGCCTTTAATGTTGGCCAATATGGTGATTTCCTGACCAACGAAAAGGTCCTTTATTTACCCGCAGCTGGCATGACAACGCTTGCGGCGCACCTGCTTCTGCACCTGTGCAAGCCTAAACGATTGGCCTATGCCGTTGTTGGACTCCTGGTCGTGGCGCATTTTTCCATTACGACTTATCGAACCCGATTTTGGACCGATGATATCACCTACTTTAAAAGTACGGTAGCGCATGCCCCTGACTACTATGCGATCCATTAT
>JAAXQF010000434.1 GCA_012974435.1 Desulfuromonadales bacterium
ACCTGAGCTATCGCAACAGGCGGCAAAAGCCCTGTTTAAAGAGATTTACGGTTACTGGACCACTTTGCCGCATGACATGCGTCCCGAGCTGTATTTGCACGGTCTCAGCCTGGGCGCGCTCGGCTCAGAATACTCTGCTGATCTCCTCACGATGATAGCGGACCCCATTAGCGGCGCTCTATGGAGCGGTCCGCCCTTCCTTAGTAAGACCTGGAGGAAGGTGACTATGGATCGCAACCTGGATTCGCCGCAATGGCGTCCGGTTTTTCGTGACAGCACAATGATCCGCTTCATGACACAAGACGGGTCCCCCAGCCTGCCAGGAGCAGAATGGGGTTCGTTGCGGTTTGTTTATCTTCAGCATGCCAGCGATCCGATGAGCTTCTTTTCAACTCGGCTGGCCTATGAATCACCAGACTGGCTCGGTCCTGACCGCGGACACGATGTGTCCCCCTCTCTCAGGTGGTTTCCGCTTGTAACATTCTTCCAGTTAGGATTCGACATACCAGCGGCGACCAGTGTCCCATTGGGTTATGGTCACAACTTTGCTCCGGCTAATTACATTGACGCCTGGGTTGAGGTTACTCAACCGAGCAACTGGAGCGCGGCCGATACTGAAAGGCTCAAGACTCATTTTATTGGCTTTGACCCCAGTCCGTTGTAAGCGAAATTCGGATAGTATGGCAATGGTCCGTGAGAGTGAACACCAACCTGGTAAGCGGCAAGGACATTCGGCAACGGTTTTGAATCATCAACATAATGGAGGGGAATTGATATAGCCTGGGCTTATTTAGTAGTAGCGGGTTTATTTGAATGCGGTTGGGCCATCGGACTCAAATATACAGATGGGTTTACCAAACTTATTCCGTCCCTTCTCACTGTCTCAGCTATGGCGATTAGCTTTTGGTTGTTGTCTGTCGCCATGAGAACAATTCCAGTAGGCACGGCCTATGCGATTTGGGTAGGGATTGGAGCCGTCGGAGTTGCGATTCTGGGCATGGTACTGCTTGGTGAATCACGGGATATTATGAAAATAGTCTGCTTGCTTTTGATCGTCGCAGGGATAGTTGGTCTTGGTTTCTCTATCGCAAGGGGCCTCATAACCTTCAATCACGGCAGTGATGGATCCCGTCCCTACAAAATTGGCACATCAACCTAACCAGGGTGTCCTACAAATCACGACTTCCGAGAAGAAAATCAGCTTATTATTGATAGAGACATTTAGGAATACAAAACTATGGCCACCAGGGTTAGTTCCTTGGCGGCCTTTTCTTGCAATGCTTAATGAGGTTTTTATAATGACAAGATGCTTGAGCCACAAATAAAACAATGTTATATAATTGTTCGGGGCGAACTTCTTCACGCTCTACCTCCAAACTTCAAACCTGATGTCCCACAGTTCACCTCCGAGCTGTGGGACATCAATTTATATCCTAGTATTTGTGAGCACGAAAGCCCTCAATCTTCGGATCGGTGGCTTTCTTATAAATAACCACTGGTAAGAAGAAAACCGGCTTCTTATTGATAGCGATATTCAGGAAGCTCTTTAATCCGCAGAATCAAGGCCACCTGGAAACGGGTGGCCTTTCCTATATGTCAGGGTCAGTAAGAATTGTGCCTTTCTGTTTATTTCAAACCCTACAGATGATGCAGTAGGATTAATAGTAAACGTAACTCCTCTGCTACTGTGATTCCTTACGCAGGAAAATTTATTCTTAAATATCAAGACTTATGCGAAACATATCAAATTGACTTCGGCCTGCACGGTGACATAATTCAAATACAGACTCCCGACAAAGTCAAACCTATCGAAAGGAGAATGCCCTTGGGAACTCACCGGATTGATGAAGGTTGTATTAACTGTGCTGCATGTGCCGATGTCTGTCCGGTTGATGCTATCAGCGAACAAAATGACGTCTATGTGATTGATAAAGAAATTTGTGTAGACTGCGGTGCTTGTGACAGCGTCTGTCCAGTGGATGTTATTAAATGGGAGATAACTGCCTGAAACCTATTTGGTCAAGGTGCGCAACGCAGTAATGAGGGATCAATCATGGATATTGAAAAAGTTACACTGAACCCCACTGGCAAGTTTAAACATCCCAAGGATGTGCTTGCCGAACGATCTCTGACTCATGAGCAAAAAACACAAATTTTAAAACGTTGGGAATATGATGCCCGGGAACTGGAGGTTGCAGAAGAAGAAAACATGGGCGGCGACTCCCCAAGCATTTTGGGCGAGATATTGGATGCCCTTCGTAGCCTTAATGTTAAAGTAGATACTGAACATTCCCCCCCTACAAAACAGGGCTGAATATACTTAATTTCTATTGATCGAGATATTTAGGAAGCTAAAACAATGGCCACTAGGGTTCGATCCTTGGTGGCCTTTTCTATTTATCAGGGTTAGTAAGAATTTCTCGTTTCAGCCAATCTGAGAGCATGAAAGCAATGCGAGAGGATAAATAGGACACA
>JAAXQF010000118.1 GCA_012974435.1 Desulfuromonadales bacterium
TGATCGGCATGGCAAATGTCGGAAAAATTATGACACTCTTCAAGGGTAATATCGGCAGGCTGTATGACTGACTCTCGGTTCCCATGCTTGCGGCCCAGGTCAATGGCTTCGAATAGTGTGTCCCTTTAGCGATAAGTTTATCACTCTGGGTTTGAAGCGTCATATTTTCAATGGTTTGGCCTAAAAAAAATGCTTTATATGGCGTTGCTGGCGGGAATTCAGAGCAAGAGGAAGGGCCCTGCAATATTTTTCGGCTGCAGGGCCCTGGAAGCTATTATGCATTTTCTCATTTCGATCAGGTAGCGGCAGATACGCTTAATTGTTTCGAGTTATAGGTTGAAAGTGAGAATCAACAACCCCGACACAATGCACCTAGAAAACCCAGTTAAGATTAGCCGTCACCCGGAACCCTTTAGTCTCGGTTTCCGGGATTCGCGCACTGAGACCATTGCCAACATCTATTCTTGATGTTTCATCGCGCTGACTATAAAACGCCTCAAACATACCCAGAAATGAAAACCTTTCATAGATTTTTACTCCTGCACCCAATTCAGCGTTAAGATCAAAGCCTTTAAAATACTCTTCCCATGTCAAATCAGGGAGGCTCGTATTCTCGGCAGAATAATAAGCTGGAATTCCCGCTTGAACTCCGACAATAAATCGAAATGGTTCATCCGCTGAAGCAAAGAAGCTGTCGTATCTCAGCCCGATATTCAAAATGATATTTGTAAGATCTTCCGTAATGGCACCTTGTGAAATTGTAAAGGCAGGTTTCCCTTGAGATGCCAGATCCGTCTGAAGCTTAGAAATATCTCCCGAGCCGGTGGCAAACGCAAAACGGTTGAATGATAGCGTGTTGATATCGACCCCGACTGTGGCATGTAGCCCCGGACGCAGGTGGTAGGCTCCGGCCATAGAGAGATTCACGATCTGGAGTTTTCGCTTATTGGTTTGTACTTCACCATAGGCTGAAGTGTTCCATGATTCGTTCCCCTCTGAAGCACTTAAGGTCGATGTCGTTGTCAGGTAAAAGCCGGTATTTTCGCCCACCGGCGTGTACCCAGAGGTTCGCTGGATGGGGCTTGTTGTTGTCGCTGTCTGTTTGAGGTCTGTCCCGACAAATTTCGTAGTTTCTGAGAAGCTTATACTTTCAACCCCGAGGCCAAAGGTTGAAAAAGCCTTGTTATTTAATTCTCCGGCAAAACTGATATTGCTGATAAGGGTTAAGAACAGGGCAATGAGTCCGATAATACTTTTCATGCGGCAACCTTTTGAATCGCTGTCACGGCGAACATCTATCAACCCCACGCAGATGATCACTCAGGAAATGCAGCAAACAAACGGGTGACTCTACAGCCACCCGTTTGTTAACCAACCGTTACGGTGCGACTACCGCCTGTGCTGCAGTAAAATCAGTATAAAGCCGTTCAGGCCACGAACAGCTCATCGCCTCAGTGGCTGTTTCGCCATAGCAAACATCAAAATAGTTGGTCTGGCGGGCTGTCAGCATCCAATAATCGGATGTACCTGTTGGATCCGGGTCCGTTAAGTACAGCAGCCCTTGAGAGTCGATGTTCCATGTCGCATCGGGGTAGGATGGGGTTGCCGAGACTTGCTCGTACAAACCCTGATCCGCAGCGGCAGTGCCATCACTGGCAAAAGCAATAGTAGAGCTATCCCAAAGGCCAGTAGTTGAATCGCTCCAGAGATTGTAGAGGGTCATACCACTAACATCCGCAGTAACAAACTCTAACGCCGGTGTAGGTGGTGTCGCGCCACCACCTGCGAAGAGCACGATGTTCATCGAGCGCCCGCGTGCATAATTCATATTGGCTGAATTGTTGGCGCGCGTGTCGATGTGCCAGCCGTCGACAAATGTATCGGTATCAGAGATTCCTACGTTGGCGAGCACATAGGCCGGAATGCTAACGCTGGTTTGGGTGCTCGGGAGCTTTACGTTTAATTCCATATTTGGTCCAAAAATCGTCACTCTCAATTCATTGACCTGAGCCCAATTTGCCTCACCGGTAGGTAACTCCCAACTCAGTACCAGGTTGCCAGAAGCGTCCAAGGTGTTTTCCATTGTTGCGCTATGGACGTAAGGGATAAGCTCATGACCTGCCGTGGTTCTCGTCTTCGTCAGGAGGGTACCGTCGGTCAATGTTGTCTTGAACTGATAGGTGCTGGCGGGGAGCGGTACGGTAAGATTGAGCCAGGAGTAGCTGTCTAGCCCCTGGCCATTAACAAAGCAACTGCCAGAGCGGCAGTCATAGGTATAATATGGGTCTTGGTAAAAAGTGCTCGTGCCATAGGTGATTGCGCCACTGACAAGCTCAACCTGCTGAACATCTGTGTAGTCCGTCAACGAAAGGTACGCTGCGCCGGTATGTGTTCTTGCGGGGTCTTCATAGTTGCGTGACTGGATGTGGACTAGGACTCTATCATTCAATTTCATAACTTCCTCCATTTACCAGCAAAGTCCGAATCGGTATCAATGCTGTTCGCGGGTGTGAAGAAGCCAGTTTTAACGATATTGCCGAGATTGGGGTCGATCCACTCGACCAGGAAGCTTGTCTCTTCGGGGTGTTCTTTAAGGGATGCAGGGACGTTCAACATGAGAAGTGTCTGCCCCTGGACCGGGGTTGTTACGTAGGTGCCGGTGCCGATTAAGACAGGAGAAAATTCGCGATTGTAGATATTGAGAATTTCATTGGCGGCAAATTGAACCCGATTGTTGTCTAGCCAGAGATACTGGTCTGATCCTGCGGCGAAGGTTGTTTCAACATCTGCCAGGTTCGTGACATTCTGGTCCAAGTAACTGACCCGGTTGCCGTCAATCGTCGTATCATTGCCGTTATCCCAAACTTCGACCTGATATTCGTCGTTGAGGTTCTCGAAGAGCGTAGTAAAGGCCAACGAACCAGCAGGGAACAGGGCCGAGTCGTCGATTAGTAGTTTACCCGCGCCGGAACCGGCGAGGGCTTTCATGGAGAGACCGGAAATATCTGTTTGCGAGATGGAGATTTTTGCCGAGAATTGGGTGTTGGAGTTGATGAGTGTTGCACTGCCGTCTGCATTGTAGGTGATGGCCGCATCGGCAGCGCTATCTGTGTCAAGCACCCACTCAGAACCGACGAGATAGAAATCGCCTTCATCGGTTCTTGGAGCAAAGGCCATGGTCGAGCTGTCCCATTCCT
>JAAXQF010000280.1 GCA_012974435.1 Desulfuromonadales bacterium
TCGGGGTGATGGCAGCGCGACCTTTGATGGCCTCAATAACCGCAATACTTCCTTCGGTCAGTTAGGTTCAGTACCCGAAATGCGCCTGAATGTTGGTGTTGACTGGCGTACTGATAAACACGCCGTCAACCTGTGGGCCCGCCACATCGGAGGCTATGACGATCGCACCCCCAGCAACGTGAACGAAACTATCGACGACTGGACCGTTTTGGATGTCCAGTACATGTTGTCCTTAGAGGTGGGTGGCGGTGTGACCGATCTCAGCATTGGTGTGAACAACCTGACTGATGAAGATCCGCCCGCGGTTGATCGCGACAGTGCAAATGGGCGCCGGGCCTTCGACAGTCAGGTACATGATCCGCGAGGACAAACTGTCTACTTGCGCGTCAAGCATTCCTTCTAGGAGCAATAACCAGAGATTCCGCAACAGAGGGGAGTGTTATCATGGCTATCATCGTGATGCACTCCCCGATTGCAACTGGACAAACTGTAAGATTTTTTTCCCCTGGATGTTTTGCCGCTATGCTCGCCGTGGCGGCGTTTTTGTTGTCTCAACCCCAGGTTTCTCGGGCTCAAGGCACTGCGCAACAACAAGAAGCGGACTGCTCGGAAATTATCGACGATATGGCGCGCTTGCGTTGTTACGACAACAACGCCAACAAGTTTGAGGCAAATTCCGGGCGCGCAACTTCAATCGCGGCATTGCCCGCGAACACAGAGGCGCCTGCCACTAATTTACAAACCGACGATTCTTTAGGCAAAAAGTACCTAACGAAAGATGACTCCCACGAGTCAGATCGCGAAAGCAGTTTGCAGCTTGTCCAGGCCTACAAGAGCAAGCAAGAATTGTGGGTTTTCGAGTTTGAAAATGGCCAGGCCTGGCAACAGATTGAGGCGCGCTACTTGTCGGTGCCTAAAGATCTGCCCGCTGCTGTTATCATTTCACAGGGTGTATTGGGTAGCTACGATCTGCGCATCGGAGAGACCGGGCGGACGATCAAGGTAAAACGCCTGCGTTAGAGGGTTCGATTCGAATAATTCTCACCCACCCTCGAACACGCCATGTAAAAACAGAGGCCCGACGATGAGGGGCCGATTCAACCTGAAGGCGGTACGCCTCCTAGTTACTAACCAAATTCTCATTGCTGTCTATCAAGACAATAAAGAACATTGGAACTTTAAATTCGACAACGGGGAGGTTTGGCAACAGATAGAGCCTCGGTACTTGCCCAAGCTAGAAAACTTTCCGGTTCAGGTAGATATTTCAGAAGGTGTGTTTGGAAGTCACAACTTACGAGCCGAAGATTTTGGCAAAGTGGTCAAAGTAAAGCGATTGAAATAGGGGTCGAAATGAAGCAATTCCTGCATGGTCAGAATGATCTTAATAAGACTAATACCCCATAAGATCAATACTCTCGCTTTATTCAGTTTTTGTGGCTGAGTTTTATAATTAAAATTACGATTTTGATTAATTCGAATTCGTAAGAAATGGTTGAAGGGGATCTGCGTGAGGTATTCGGTTATTAATTGCATCTTTAGCCGACAGCAAAAACTGTTTGCCGTTTTCCTTTCTCTCGGAATTTTCTTTAGTGTCAGCCATGCTGCAATCGCTGTCGAGCGACTGCACTTTCTGATTCCCGGTGGCGCTGGTGGCGGCTGGGATGCAACTGCACGGGGTGTTGGTGAGGCTCTGACACGATCGGGTCTAGTGCGTAGGGCATCCTATGAAAATATGTCCGGTGGCGATGGCAGCAAGGCAATAGCTCACTTGATTGAAACCGCTGAGCGTCAATCTGACACTTTGATGGTAAGTTCCACGCCAATAGTTTTGAAGTCCCTGAACGATATATTTCCTCAGTCCCATAAGGATCTCACTCCCGTTGCCGCGGTGATTGCTGATTATGGTGCTTTTGTCGTGAAAATGGATTCTAAATATACCAATTGGCAACAGGTGATCGCCGATTTCAAACTGGATCCGAGAAATGTTCTGGTCGCTGGTGGTTCGGTTATAGGCGGCATGGATCATGTGATTGCCGCCATGGCATTCAATAAATCGGGTGTTGACGCCAAAACCGTTCGCTATATCCCTTATAACGCTGGAGCCAAGGCGATGGTGGGGCTGCTTTCTGGTGAGACTCAGTTACTGTCAACGGGGTTGAGCGAAGCTCTGGCTCTGGCTGAGCAGGGCGAGGTAAGAATTTTGGCCATGACTGCCGCAACTCGTTTGAAGCATGCCCCTGATGTACCGACAATTTCAGAGCAGGGTATTGATTTAGTGTTTACCAACTGGCGTGGCTTCTTTGGGGCACCGCGTTTGTCAGAAGATAAAGTTCTTGAGTTTGAGGATTTGCTGGAAAAAATGTATGACACCAAAGAGTGGGAGGATATTCGTCTTAAACGTGGCTGGTCCAATCTCTACATTAGCGGTAACAATTTCGTTGAATTTCTAAGCGGTCAGGAGAAAGAG
>JAAXQF010000474.1 GCA_012974435.1 Desulfuromonadales bacterium
CCTTTTCCCTAGTTACATCTAAAAATCAGGATATCAGTTATATTTAGGTATGCACGCTGCTTCTCAAAATAAAAGGCTCTGTTTAGGACTAAAGATGTGACGACCAGTAGAGCTCCTACTGTTCGAGAAATGGTTGGCATCATTCCCCCCCTCTCCACCTCACGCTCCCGTCGCGAGGGTCCGTAGTGTTTGTGGCTTACCCTCACTCATTTACTGTCTCCCCAAACAGCAAAAAGCCCTCCCTACAAGTTAAGGAGAGCTTTCAGTGGATGAGTTTTTATATTGATCTAAATCGAACCATCCGAAAAGAGACATAAACAGAAAGCCATCCGCTACTCAACGGATGGCCTGTGGTCAAAGTTCATTTTCCTTCAGTATTCTCAGAAAACTAGCAATTACTATAACATGCGATTATTGTAGGATTTAGGTATTACGCTCCCCAATCCTCTTCTGTGAGAAAGTATGAGGTTTAAGTAACGCTTACCGAAATTCTTGCTCGCAATCAGGAGGAGGCGCTCCCGTCATATTGCCCCCTTAATCTCCTTCTGCATCACGACATAAACGCGCCAGTAATTCAATACACCACCTAGAAAAAACAGCACGCTACCGATCAAATATTGCCAGGCCAGAAAAGCGTACAAGGTCGTGCGGTCCGACGGTGCCTTGACGTCCCAAAGGTAAGGCACCGAGGCCAACGTAAAAAGCACGGAACCAACAATGAAGGAGATCGCTGTCAGATTCATGAGTTGCAGGGTAACGATCGAACGGGACTCCACAATTTGGAGGACGTTGATGCAGGCGCCGACAACGAACAACAGGCTACCGACCACAAACATCCAGGCGCCAGCGTAGAACCATCCCACGGCGGAAAGGAAAAAGACACTGCCGAAGGTAAACAGGATCGTACCCCAAACGTAACTCGCGGCCGCTGTATATTCAAGAATTGTTTTCCGACTGTGGTCGTCGCTTGTCCACCAGTAATGTCGGACTTCCAGTAAGTCATGCACGGTGACGACAAGATAGATCAGCGAGCCGACAAAGAAGATCCCGGCACCGAGGTCAGCATAGGCTTCAAATCTGGGGAAGAAGCAAATGCTGCCGATGATGAAAAGGAACCCACCTATCTTATAAAATACGGCGTTGATCGTTTCCCAGCGAAACCGGGACTTTATGTCTTCCCGGCCTCTCGTCAAGTCGTGCAACCGGGGACGATTGATGAACATGTGGGGCATGTTTGCTCTTCTTTGTAAGGTGGTGAAACCATTCAATAGCTTACGCTGGGACTGAACACTCGTCTATATTACCAAAGATCCAGAGAAAATGTCATGATGCTGTCGTAGAGTGAATGCCCTACCAAAAATTGAACGGATTAAAACTTGAGATTCTGCCCTTCTGGGGCGACAACTGTCTTATCACCCGCCACTTTTCTCAATTCACATAAAAGGATTTTTAATCACCGGCGTAATAGTAAAGCTTTGCCAATTCATAGCGTAAGTCAAAAGCTTTATGCTCATCGTCGAAGCCGATGACAACCAGGTTGCTCATAATATTCTCCTCGTATGCTTTATGGTTTTAAAACGATAATAGTCCTGGAGTCGTTCTGATTGATGATTTCCAGGGCCGTCACCTCGCCGCTGTCATCCTGCGCCTGCCAGATTTCCGTCGGAGCGATGACCGTGTGAGAATAATCCACAGCATCTCGACCGGTTGAGATAACCAGGTCATTCCCTTTATGCACAGGGTCGTAATCGATGGCAAAGAGCGGGGCCGCATCAACGATTGGCTGCTCTCCAGCAGCCGTGTCTTCAACTTCAATTCTGATCAAGCGCCCACGGTTGCCATTGCTGAAGACGCTAAGGAACTCTGACCATTGCTCTTGTTCCAACTTTTTAGTCTGTGCCATGTCTCTCTCCTTTGCATTAGATTGCGCTAGCAGCCAGTTCATTGATTATCCGACAGGCTGCTAGGAGCTCTTTGCTGGTTACAAAATGTTTTGCATCCGAAGCCATACTATTTTCCTTGCATGTCTCTTATAATTTTTTCAGCAGTCTCAAAGCCTCGGCAGGCTCGGGGCGCTGAGTATGGTCTGTGTGCAGCTCGACGTTGCGAACGACCCCGTCTAGATTGACGATGATCTGCCCCGGCAGAGGTAACCGCCAAGTTTTGTCACCATTGAATCGCTCCAGATCAATGCCAAAGCCTTTGTAAATTTCGATCAGCTCAGCTGGCAGAGAGAACACTACGCCCAACTGTTCCAGGAACAGTTGGCCAGGATCGCTCAGTACCGGAAAGCCGAGGTTCAGTTTGTGAACCAGTTGCGGCGTATATTTGGTCAACATCGGTGAGATGGCGATCAGACTGGCACCGGTTTTTTTGATTTCCGGTAAAATCTCTTGCAGAGCTTCCAGCTCCGCGCAACAGTACGGTCACCAAACCCCCCGAAAAAGGGTAATCA
>JAAXQF010000326.1 GCA_012974435.1 Desulfuromonadales bacterium
GCATTCACTCCTATTGCCACAATACACAACGTCGCATAACATATATTATGTAAACTTTTGGTATGCGTAAAAATCGCCACGTCTAGAAGGAGATTTATAAGACGTAATTTCAAAGGTGGACAATAAGGGACTATTTTGGAATTGAGCTCGAAAAAAGGATGGCAAGGCCATGCTTTGGCCTTTTTTAAAAGGAGATCGTCTCTTACAGGGCAAATTTGGAGGTCGCCCGATATGAAGCACCGCAAAAACTAACGGAAGGCGCCTTGTCGGAACAAACGCCAGAAGATGACAACGATTGCCAGTGGTGGGATTCTTTTTAGGCTGGGATCAACCTCAACCCTGACACCGGAATGTCGCTCAATTTTCCAGAGGATATAATCAACGCCACCCTTGAAGGTAAAGAGACCCTTCAAAAGGCGCAGGACTGATAACACTTTCCCTTGTAGAAATCTTACGCGCCAACCAATCCAGTTTAAGCGACGATCACCCGGCGTAATATCAACCTGGTAGCAGATCGGTGTCACGTCAGAGTTGACAGACACATCAAAAGTTCCAGCGACTAAAATCGCATCAGTCAACTTCTGATAATATTCTGGGTCCCTATCGAAAAGTCGACCAGCTCCATCGGCATCCTCAGGGCGCAACTCTGAACGATAGCTAAGGGAAAGTCCTGTAGACCAAAGATCTCGAGCAGTAAAACCGGAGTCAAGCTGTGGAAGTGTTTTGGTGAAAAAGGTTAAAACAGCAGCAGCCAAGGCCTTATGAACCTGTTCTGCGATGATTTCGTTCTGAGAGTAGATTAATCCACATTGCTGCGAAAACCTGCCCCAGAGGTAAGAATGAAACCAGCCCCCTACTCCTTTATTGAAATCATCAAGAGTGAGTACTGCATACTTTGCACGTAATAAATGCCCTTGAAACGGAACTTCCAGATAAAAAACGTTGGGCGGCAATAACTGGTTAAAAAATGCGAGCGTTCGACCTTTGAATGCTGATCGATAGTCATCAACCAATAGATAAAGATCAGCGAGCCCATCGTGCACATCGCCGGTGCGCAAGCATGAGCCATAAAAGAGCACCGCACGAACAGATTCCCCATGACACGCACGGGCAGCATCGGCCAGAGCCCTGATACCAGGAGGAGCTTCCTGGTCAGTCTGCGCCCTGATCAATTGAAGGGTTTCATTCGGAATAATTATCTGTCCAGCTTTATGCATTGGCTGTAAGAACTCCGCTTTTTATCTGTGCGAAGACAAGAAGGCAAATGGGCCAGCAGGTCTGATGACGACCGGTTCTTGCCCAGACTCATATAACTCCCCGTCAAGCGTAAAGTCACTGTCCATTTCAAGCTCTACTTCGTTAAGATTGTGACTAATATAACCATTTTCAGGCGTTGCATAACGATTATTTTGTCGATTGAACAAGGAGGGAAGGACTCGAAAAAGCTTTTTGGAATCACTATTTATGGCTGTATAGTGAAGGGAGCCACCCTCTTCCCCCCAATAAGGTCGCATACCAAGGAAGAGGCGTTCAAGGGTGCTGATGAGAACAAGCAGAGTCGCACTTTCCTTCGATGGCTGTTTGTCGAGGCGAGCCCTGGCCAGAAGCGGAGGAACCTTGCTGTGATCTTTGCGAAGGATGGCAACCAACATGCGCAGCAAAGTAAGCCCTGGCATAATTTCACCACGCCAACCCATAGGATTGACCCCCCGATGGAAAAGCTTGATTCCCTGAGTGATAGCACCGGCACCGAAAAACATGCCGAAGAGAGGTGGCTGCCCTGCCCCTCTTTTAACTTCCAATACATGACGAGGTAAAAGACTCAGTTTCTCGTCTGTAGACCTGGCCCATCGTAGCACTTGCGACAAAGCCTCCACAGAGGGGCCTTTGATACCGACATCTCTGGGCAGCATGCTGGTAGTTCCAGCGCACAACAAGGCAAGTAAAGGCGGTTTGGAGAAGGCGTCGCCACGACCAATAGTCGTCAAAGCCGCATGAACAGTGCCGTCTCCGCCATTGATAACGACCATCTCAACCCCGTTTTTGGAAAAATCTGATAACGCATCAGATATACCTTCCGGGGTAAACTCTTCATGATGCAGGACCTCTGGATGCTTCGCAAGAAGGCTGCGTACTTCACTGAGGCCCTTTTTGTTACCACCACTACGCGGGTTGGTCAACACACCTACCCTCAGGCAGTTTCCTTTCTCAAAACGATTGAGGCAGGGCTCTGAATTTTGCGAAGCAGCGTTAATTGTCCCCTCCAGTGTCAACGTCCGGTTTTTGACAAAACCAGCGCTGGTAAGTGCTGAGCTGATCACTTGTCGGATCTACATCAAGGAACCATGAGCGCAGAGGTCCCGACTGGCTGCGATATTGGAAACCGCTTACCAGGCGGTGAACCAGGAACATGCTTGACAGAACAGTCCAGATACAAACTGCGAAAAGACC
>JAAXQF010000217.1 GCA_012974435.1 Desulfuromonadales bacterium
CTTTTACGAAACCCATCCTGTTGTCGGCATGGTGGTCAATCAAGCCATTCGTCGCAATGGTGCGAAGCTCGCCATCGTTGCTGACAAAAAGGGCAAGCTTGATAAGCTTCCCGGCGCTAAAACTCTTCTGAGTAAACCTGGTTTGGAGCTTGATGTCCTCAATGCTATGGCGAGGATTCTTCTCGATGAAGGTCTGGCTCAGACTGAAGGCATTGAAGGTCTTGATGATCTGAAAGCCGCTCTGGCTGACTTTGAGCCGGCTCAGGTTGCAGAACGTACTGGTGTTGACCTCGAAACTCTGCAGGCGACAGCAAGACAACTGGCGGGTGCTGAAAACAGCGCGATCCTGATGGCCTACGGCTTACCGTATCAAGGTCTTAATAAAGAACTGGCAACAGCTGCAGCCAACCTGGCTCTGCTTGTCGGTATCCCTGGACGCGAAGGCAGTGGCTTGTATCTCTGCGGTGAGAAGTCAAACAGCCAGGGGGCAATTGACCTCGGCATCCTCCCGCAAAACGGTGGTAAAGGTGCTCAGCAGATGCTGGACGCAGCCGCTGAAGGTAAGTTGGACGGCCTCTACGTTGTCGCTGAAGATCCTCTGAGCAGCTACCCCGATCGAGACAAAATCGCTAAAGCCTTTGATAAAGTTCCTTTCCTGGTGGTTCAGGATCTGTTCCTCTCGCCCACTGCCGAGCAGGCTGACGTGGTTCTGCCCGCAGCTTCCTTTGCCGAGAAGGATGGAACCTTTACCAATGCCGAACGCCGCATCCAAAGAGTGCGTCCTGGCATCCCGAGCCCTGGTGAAGCACGCACCGATGGTGCAATCTTCTCAGCGCTGGCGGATAAACTGGGCAGCACAGTCAGCTTCACAGGTCCTGCTGCAATCTTTGCCGAAATCGGCAAAGACACCAAGGCTTATGCCGAGTTCAACTTCAATGAGATTGGGCCGCAAGGCGTTGTCTGGGGTGGCGAGATATTGCAACCTGTTTGCAAAAAAGTCGTTGCTGTCACCGGAGGCAGTTCTGTCAAAGGCGATTTCCAGTTGGTAACCGGCAGTGCCCTCTATCACAGCGGTACGGTTTCGACGAAGGCTAAAGGTCCAATGGCCGTTCTTTCTGAGCCTTATCTTGAACTCAGCCGTGAAGATGCTAAAGCGTTGAGCGTTGTTGACGGTGACCTTGTCAAGGTGGCTGGCAACGGTACTGAACTGAAACTGAAAGTAAAAGTTGGTAATCGACTGCCAAAAGGGGTTGTTTTCGCGCCTTATCACTTTGCTGAGGCCAATGTGAATCGCCTCTATAAAGGTGAACCGGTAATCGCGGTTACCGTTAGCAAATAGAATTTATGGATATACTCCGTTTTTGCGCACTTGAGCGCACTACGGTGTGAATAGACTCGCAACACTAAGATCAATCTGATACGAGGAAGAGGAAGATCATGACGCCTGAAATGCTGAGCCTCTCTAACAGCCCTGGTTTATTTGTCGGGGTAATGCTGGTGAAACTTGTGGTTGTCTTTGGTGTGACTATGCTCATCGTTGCTTACGCAACTTGGTGTGAGCGTAAAGTCATCGGTCATATGCAGACCCGCCTTGGACCAATGCGTACCGGTTGGCACGGCCTTTTGCAGCCGATTGCCGATGGTATCAAGTTGTTCTTCAAGGAGGACATCATCCCGTCTGAGTCAACTAAGGTGCCGTTTTTGCTGGCCCCTATGATGATTCTGGTCCCGGCATTGATTACGGTTGCCGTAATCCCCTTCGGCCCTGACATCAGCGTGGGTGGGTTCTTGATTCCCCAGCAGATTACCGACCTGAACATCGGTGTCTTGTACATCCTTGCTTTCGCGGGTTTAGGAATCTACGGCATCGTTCTTGCCGGATGGGCATCCAACAGTAAGTACTCTCTGCTCGGCGGCGTACGTGCCTCAGCCCAGATGATCTCTTACGAACTGGCGGCTGGCGTGTCGATCATTGCAATCTTCATGCTCTCGGAAACACTCAGTCTGCGTGAAATCGTGTTTTTGCAGCAACAGGATCTCTGGGGTGTCTGCTCCTTCGTGCCTAACTGGTATGTCTTCACCCAACCACTGGCTTTCGGACTATTCGTTATAACCGGTCTGGCTGAAATCAACCGGACTCCGTTTGATATGCCCGAGGCTGAAAGTGAGCTGGTCTCAGGCTTTTGTACCGAGTATTCGTCCATGAAGTATGCACTCTTTTTCATGGCTGAATACGCCAATATGATCGTCATCGCTGCAATTACTGCCACGCTTTTCCTTGGCGGTTGGAGCGCTCCTCTCAATATCGGCATCTTTACCATGATCCCCGGTTTTGTTTGGCTGCTCCTGAAGGTCTTCGCATTGATGTTCTTCTTCATGTGGTTGCGTGCCACCTTCCCCCGTGTCCGTTATGATCAACTGATGCGCATGGGCTGGAAAGTATTG
>JAAXQF010000380.1 GCA_012974435.1 Desulfuromonadales bacterium
AGATGTGTATAAGAGACAGCCCATGATCAGGCCACCGAGGGCAACGAGTAAGGTATAGAAAATCAAGGATGGCCATATACTCAACAACTGCCACATGATGATGGCGCCTATTCCGCCAATCACGGTCGACATCAACAGGGATTTACCCGCTGCCTTCGTTGTGTCGTTCTCAACCTGCTGTCCCATTGAGGCCACCTTGATCATGACCACAAGATAGCTGGCGCTTCCCTGGTAGAGCAGGAAAAAAAACATAATGGGGAAGACGATAACCGTTGATCGCCAGGCACTCCAGGTGGCCATTGCCCGTTCAGGCACGGGTGGAACTGGTCTGGGCCCCATATTGGCGGGTCGGGGAAGTTCTGGAAAGAATGCATGTGCCAGCCAGACAAACAGCATTGCGACCACGGCATTGAAAATCAGCGCCTTGTTGATCATCAGCAGTGCATCGATCGAATCTGATCCTACCGCGGTTAGCAAGGCCAGGCCCATGGTCAGGAATGCCCCCAACACCGGCGATCCGCCTTTGGCGCTGTAGTAGAAACTCCAGAAGCAGGCGGCGATAAGGATCAGGATACCCGCTAGACGGTAGTTGTCCAACAGGGGCAGCATCAGCAGGACACCGTATGCCGGTAAAGCAAGTGCCAGGATGAAGATGATTCCCTTCTTCAGGCTGGGAGCGGGTATGGGAACGGCCAGCAGGAAGGAAACCAGCACCGGCATGATGAATGACACATCCCAGGCGACCACTTGGGAAAACCAGAGTGCGCCCGAGGTACCGGCGGCAAGGCGCAGGATCCGCCGGGCCGCCACCGGGTGCATCGCGTCAAAATCAGTAGGCATAGCTCATAACAGCAGCAGCGCGGATGTAGATTCGCCCCAGAAAGTTCATCAGCCAGTTGTCTCCGGTATAGACTATGACGGAAACCTGCGAACCGACGCGCAATCCCATGAGGTGAGGGTCTTCATTGGTTTCAACATCAACAAGGACCGGGAAACGCTGGGCGGAACGCAACCAGTTTCTCTGGTTATCGATGGTTGGAAGGGTTCCCAGCGCGTTGGAGTCAACCTGCACGCCGAAACCTGTCTCGCGTATCTTGCCTTTATAAATCTTCCCGGGTTGCACATCGAAAGTCAGTTCCACCGGATTACCTGCCTTGACATGGCCGAGATTGTTTTCCGTCAGATCTGCTCTCACCCATAATTTGTGGGTTGAGATGAAAGCCATCAGTGGAGCGCCCGCGCCAGCAAAATTACCCTGGTCGATGCGCATGTCGGTGACGAAGCCATCACGAGGTGCAATCAGAACCGTTCGCTCAAGATCTACACGGGCCTTGTCCAGGGTCGCTTGCGCACGCTGTATATCGGCATTGTTCTCATCAGTTTCACCCAGTGCGTTGCGAGTGGATTCAAGGTTGGCAGTGACAGCAGCAACCCGAGCCTTGGCGGCGGCAAAGCTGGCTTCCGCCTGGTCAATCCGGCGCTGTGATATGGCTCCGGGATCCTCATCCCTGATCCGGCGCATGCGCACCGCATCCTGTTCGGAGCGCCACGCGCTTGCCTTGGCGGATTCCACGCTTGCCTCGGCCGCCTCCACCCCTGCTATCCCGGCATCGATTGATTGCCGGACCACCTGCAGCGTGGCCTCTGCCGAGGCCACGGCCAGTTTATAATCGGTAGGATCAATGAGAACCAGAACCTGGCCAGCCGCAACCTCGTCGTTGTTTTGTACCTCGACACTGATCACATTCCCTGCCACCTGTGGTGCAATGGGTACGACAAATGCATGGACCCTGGCCTGGCCTGTGAACGGAGTCTGACGATCGGCCACCAGGTAGATGGTGATCAGTACAATACAAAGACCCAGGATAATAAAAGTCCATTTACGCACCGGATCCTTGGCGGGTGTGACAGGCTTGGCGTCCTGCTGTTCCTGGTCTTCTTGGCTTGTTTCTTCAGGCATACTCATTGATCCAGTAGACTACCCCAATTGGTTCGCTCACGCATCACGGTCAGCGTGTTTTCGTTCACGAAAGGCCTGCCCTGCCTTACCTCCCAGCCACCGCCCAGGGCCTTGTAAATGGCCACGACATTGCGCGCGGACAGTCCGCGATTCTGAACATAGCTGTTTTGTTGGCGGATCAGTGCCTGCTGGGCATCCAAAACCCGCTGATAACCGGAAAACCCTTCCGTGTAACGCACCATGGACAGGTCGTTGGATCGTTTCGCGGCTTCCACGGAATCGGCCAGTATGGGTTCCTGCTCTTGCGTACCGGCCAATGACACGATCGCGTCACCTGTTTCTCGCGCGGCCTTCAATACCACATCCTGGTAGTTGACCAGCGCTTGCTGCAGCCGGGCGTCCTGAACGCGGATGTTATTCCGAATGCGGCCATAGTTGAGAAT
>JAAXQF010000046.1 GCA_012974435.1 Desulfuromonadales bacterium
TCATCACCGTAGAGGTCATCCTTGGCCATCTCGATGTACCAGTCACAGAAGTTGTGCCAGGTAAATGCGTAGAGTGTGCTGGCGGCTTCATTGAACTTGTAATCATCAAGCGCACTGTTGGTCTGACGACTCGCCTCTTCCAGTCGCGTCAGGATCCAACGGTCAGCATCAGAAAGTTCATGTGCGTTCAGGTCAATGCCGGAGGGGTCAAACCCTTCCAGGTTCATCAAGGTAAAGCGACTGGCATTCCAGAGTTTGTTACAGAAGTTGCGATAACCACCGATACGATCGGTGGAGAGTTTGACGTCACGCCCCATGGCCGCAAACGAGGTCAGGGTGAAGCGGAACGCATCGGCGCCATACTCATCGACAATATGCAAGGGATCGATAACGTTGCCCTTACTCTTGCTCATCTTCTGACCCTGAGCGTCACGCACCAGAGCATGGATATAGACATCCTTGAAGGGGACCTGATCCATGAACTTGTGACCCATCATCATCATGCGGGCAACCCAGAAGAACAGGATATCAAAGCCGGTCACAAGGCAAGAGGTCGGGTAAAACTTGCTGAGGGTTTCGGTCTGGGTAGGCCAGCCCATGGTCGAGAACGGCCAGAGTGCCGAAGAGAACCAGGTATCGAGAACATCTGTCTCCTGATGGATATCGTTGCTACCACAGTGAGTACAGGCTGTTGCATCTTCACGGGTGACAGTCAGCTTTTCACAGGCGTCACAATACCAGACCGGGATGCGGTGACCCCACCAGATCTGGCGACTAATACACCAGTCCTGCAAGTTAAACATCCACTCGAAATAGGTTTTTTCCCATTGCTGTGGAATAATCCGTGTATCACCTTGCTGTACCGCCTTGATCGCTTCCTCAGCCAAGGGACCGACCTTAACGTACCACTGTAACGACAGGTAAGGCTCTATAACGGTTTTACAGCGGTAACATTCACCAACAGAGTTGGAATAGTCATCAACTTTCTCGAGCAGATCCAGGTTTTCCAGATCGGCGACTACGTTGGCACGCGCCTCGTAACGTTCCTGCCCTTGGTAGGGACCACCATTTTCGTTAACAACACCCGATTCATCGAGAATGTTGATCTTCTCCAGGTCGTGACGCTTGCCGAGCTCGAAGTCGTTGAAATCGTGAGCCGGGGTAATCTTCACCGCGCCGCTGCCAAAATCCTTGTCCACATAATCATCGGCAACAATAGGAATCTCACGGTTTACCAGCGGCAGAAGCACTTTCTTGCCAATCAGGTCCTGATAGCGCTCATCTTCCGGATGCACCGCAACAGCGGTATCACCGAGCATTGTCTCCGGACGGGTCGTCGCGACCACCAGATGACGGTCTGTACCAAGCACCGGGTAGCGCAAATGCCAGAGATGACCCTTCTTGTCTTCGTGCTCTACTTCGAGATCGGACAAGGCAGTGTGACAACGGGGACACCAGTTGATCAGGCGGTTGGCCCGGTAGATCAGGTCATCTTCATACAGCCGAACAAAGACTTCACGCACAGCAGTGGAGAGACCTTCGTCCATGGTAAAACGCTCGCGCCCCCAATCACAGGAAGCTCCCAAACGTTTTAACTGCTCAATGATCTGGCCTCCAGACTCTTCACGCCACTTCCAGACCCGATCGATGAACTCTTCGCGACCGATCGCATGACGATCAAGGCCTTCGGCAGCGAGCTGTTTCTCAACCACATTCTGAGTTGCGATACCGGCATGATCGGTTCCTGGCATCCAGAGGACCTCGTAGCCACTCATGCGCTTCCAGCGAGCCAGAATATCCTGAATCGTATTATTAAGCGCGTGCCCCATGTGCAGCACACCGGTAACATTTGGCGGCGGGATTACGATCGAGTAGTGTGGTTTCGCCGATTTTTCATCAGCACAAAAACGACCGTCTTCTTCCCACTGCTTGTACCACTTACGTTCAACATCATGCGGCTCATAGCCTTTATTCAACTTCTCTTCCATCAGTGTCGCATCCTTCCAACATGGCGATTTCGGCGTTTTTCTCTGGAGCCGACAAAAGGAAATGGGGATTTTAGCAATCCCCATTTCACACGTCAATCTATTGTCTGCAAGTTACCGTCAGGCGGCAGTATCCTTGATTTTGCGAATCTCTTCACGGATCAGGTTTTCGGCAAGGTCAGGGACAACTTCCCAGGCAACCCGCTCCAGAATTGATCCAGCCAGCTTTTCCACGACCTTGGTGACAACCTTTTCGATAATCAGTTCGATTTCGTCTTCACCCATCGCAGAAGCTTTCGCTTCTACATCCACAGCAGAGACCGCGGCAGCAACAGGAGCAGCTTCCTCGATGACAGTTTCAGGTGTTTCTTCGACTGGGGCAGGCTCCACCACAGACGCTTCAAAGACCGGAGCAGCGGCAGCAAAAGGCTCATCAACAAAGACG
>JAAXQF010000104.1 GCA_012974435.1 Desulfuromonadales bacterium
TTACCTGACCGCTCTGTGAAACAGAGCAGACTGTTAGTTACTGTTAATACGCTTTTTCTTTGAGAGGTAAAACGCAAGCCCCCGTTCTATTTTGCCCCCGTTCTCTTTACGGGTGCATCAACACGGCTTGCGCGATCGGGTACGGCCCAGCGGCCCGGAGGTGCAGTATGAGCGGCGGCAGTTGTTGAGGAAACGCTGCTGGAGCACCTAAGTGGATAAGTTCACAAATTGTAATTCCTCGAAAAAACGTGCTAAAGTTCACATAGTGTGAACAGGAGAAGCCATGCACGTTATCTCTCGCAAGCCTTTTAACGACGCCGCCAAGCAATTCCCCAACGACGCAGCAGCGCTCGATGCGATGTATAAGACATTGCGAAATGGAACGTATCACACCCCGGATGAACTCAAGGCGGTTTACTCAAGCCTGGATAATTTTCGGTACAAAAAGAAGTGGTGGGTGATCGATATCGGCGGCAACAACCTACGACTGATCGCCTTTATCGAATTCAGGGATAACCGGATCTACATCCGGCACATCACCAACCACGCCGATTACGACAAGCTCTGCACACGCTACGCAAAGGAGGCCGACTGATGAACTTTGCCCAACTCAAAACTCAAGCGACCGATCTCTTTTCAGAGGCTAGCTTTATTCATCATATCGACAACGATGCCGATTATGAGCAAGCGCTGGCACTGATGGACGAGCTGATCGAAGACTACGACCAATACAAGCCGTTGATCGAACTGCTAAGCATCTCCATTGAGAAGTGGGAGAATCAAGCTCCCGAGTTCGCCGAATTCAACCAGCGTATCGCCGCGCTCGATGATGGGGTCGCCGTACTGCGCACCCTGATGGATCAGTACCAGATCAAGGCCGAAGACCTCAAAGCCGAGATCGGCAGCAAGAGCCTGGTGTCGATGATCCTGGGCGGATCACGCAAACTGACCCGTGATCATATTCAATCACTGTCCGAGCGGTTCCGGCTGGAACCCTCGGTGTTTTTTCATCATGTTTGATTGATCAATGAGGTCAGCAAAGAACATGACCCCGTTCTCTTTAAACCGGTGGAAGCTCCGGTAATGTTTTAGTCAGCCCTGCGCACAGAATAGGCTGTTTGTGGTGTCTAACATGTTCGCTAATCCCGTCAGCGCTGTGAAACAGAGCAGACTGTTAGCTGTTTCGAATGTTTTAGCCCTTACCGACTGAAGCCATATCCAAAGCGGACATGATGCTGACGTCCGATATCGACAGCTCTATCTACTTTGCGGACATGGGTGGGAAATCACACAGGGAAACCCTCATACGCACACCTGATTACCCATCAAACTCAGCTCACGCTTCGAGCCTATACTGATCAGTATCAGGAATAAGCGAGGGCGGCATCATGAAAAACAAAATTCAATTCCAGAAAGGCTACAGCCTGAGAGACCTTGCTCGTGATTACGGTACCGAAGAGCAGTGCCGTAACGCCCTGTATCAATCACGTTGGCCTCAAGGCTATGCCTGCCCTCAATGCGGTGGCAGAAGTCATTGCACACTGAAAACTCGCGCACTCTACCAATGCAATCACTGCCATCATCAACACTCGCTGATTAGCGGCACCATCTTCGAAGCCACCAAGTTGCCTCTGGCGACATGGTTCTTGGCGATATACCTGCTGACGCAAGCAAAAACGGGGCTCTCAGCGCTGTCATTGCACCGGCATCTCGGTGTTTCTTACAACACCGCCTGGAGTATCAAGCACAAAATCATGCAGGTCATGAAAGAACGTGACGACGGCAAGGTGCTATCCGGGGTGATTCAGCTGGATGATGTGTATTGGGGCGGCGAACGTCATGGCGGGAAATCAGGCCGAGGATCACCCAATAAGACACCCTTTGTCGTCGCGGTTTCTGTGAATGAAGACGGGCATCCGATCCACATGAATATGAATGTCGTTAAAGGCTTTCGTTCCAAAGAGATAGAGCGATGGGCCAAGCAACACTTAGACCCAGAATGTCAAGTCGTATCCGATGGGCTAGCCTGTTTTTCTGCTGTTAAAACAGCGGGGTGCCAACATACAAGTATCGTGACGGGTGGTGGCCCCGCCTGCGTCTCGCTGGCAGAGTTTACCTGGGTCAATACGATGATCGGGAATGTGAAGAATGCCCTGCGAGGTGCTTACCATGCCATCAACCACAAACACTTGCCGCGCTACCTGGCTGAGTTCTGTTATCGCTTCAACAGACGCTTTGAGCTGGATAGAATGCTACCGCGATTTTGCTTCATTGCCGTCAGAACACCGCCTATGCCGATGAGGCTTTTGAGACTGGCTGAGGATTATGGGTAATCAGGTAGATAGATGGGCGCCGCAGTCGTCGCTGATTGTCGAGCCTGAGCCGAACGCCCACTATCCAGCCATTTAACGT
>JAAXQF010000430.1 GCA_012974435.1 Desulfuromonadales bacterium
ATATTATCCTTGAGCTGAAAGCACAGGGTAAAACGGTCTTTTTCTCGTCACATATCCTTAGCGACATTGAACGCTTCTGTGATCGGGTCGGCATCATTGTCGCCGGCAAGTTGCGCATTACCGGTCGCTTGGATGAACTGTTGACCGACGGGAATAGCCTGGAAGAGATTTTTTTGCAGGAAGTGGCTCTGGCTGCAGAAGGAGAGATTCGATGAGAGTGCTGTGGCCTGTTGCCTTGATTACCTTTAAGGAGGGGATCCGAAATCGTGCTATCTACGGAATCTCGATTATCGCCCTGCTGTTGCTCTCGGCCAATCTGATTATCTCCGGCATGGTGATGCGTGAAATCGGCAAGGTCGCCGTCGATATGGCCCTCTCTGCGGTCTCCTTTGCCGGATTACTGGTAGTGCTGTTTGTCGGCATCAACCTGATGGCCAAGGATCTTGATCGCAGAACCATCTATATGGTGCTGTCGCGCCCCATCTCTCGCTCCCAGTATGTGGTAGGCAAGTTTCTCGGCATGGTTCTGTTGCTTCTGGTCACCATGGCTGTACTGGGTGGTTTTGCCATCGCTTCGGTGCTGTTGGTTCAGGCAGGTTACCCCGATTACGCCCTCGGCATCTCCTGGCCGTCTATCGGTCTGGCGCTGTTTTTTTCGACCCTGTCGTTGATTTTGCTCACGGCGTTAAGTTTTGTCTTTGCCTCCCTGACCTCGACCTCATTTATCACTCTGGTTCTGACCCTTGTGACCTACATTATCGGTCAGTCCATTTCCGACGTGAAGGCATTGGTCGATGCCCCTGAATCTGTCGGTATCCATGTTTCGCCGGCTGCGACCAAGCTGGTGCATGCTGCCTATTATCTGTTTCCTAACCTGTCCCTGTTCGATATCAAGACCCAGGCCGCTCATGCGCTTGCTGTGCCGTTGAGCTATGTGTTTTCGACCCTGGCCTATGGGGTGGTTTATACCTGCCTCGCAATAACCGTTGCAGCCTTGATCTTCAGACGGAGAGAATTTCCATGATCCGCTGGATTTATTTAATCCTGCTGCTTCTGGTGCTTTCAATCAGCCATGTCTTCCTGCTGGAAGACGCTGCTCAGCGGCAGAAAGCCTTACCGCAGGCCGATCGCAACGCTCAGATTATGCCCTCTGCCATCTTGAAGATAGTTTCGGGTGAGTTTGATGGCCTGGCCTCTGATTTTCTTTTCTTTGAAACCCTGTCGTTTTATGGGCAGACATTTGAGCGTCAGGAGCGCCCCCGGATCAAGGACTGGGAATGGCAGTGGATCTATAAATCTCTAATGGCGTCGACTGATCTCGACCCCTATTTTTATGATCCCTACTATTTAGGTGCCGCTATCTTGAGTTGGGAAGCTCAACTCTATAAAGAAGTGAATACCCTGTTAGAGAAAGGCTCCAAGAACCGTGACTGGGACTGGACCCTGCCGTATTTTGCTGGCTTCAACTATTTTTACTTTTTAAATGACAATGATAAGGCCTTCGAACTCCTCAAGGAAGCCTCCATAAGGCCGGACGCAAGCCCCTCTCTCGCAAGCTTGGCTTCGCGTATGGCCATCAGGGAAGGGCGTACGGAGTTGGCAATTCTGTATCTGCAAGGGATCTTGGCAGAGACTACTGATGAAAATATCAAGGGTGAATTTGAAAAGCGCTTGAAGGCATTGAGGCATATCTTTTCACTTGAAAAAGCGATTTCATACTTCAAAATAACCTTTCACCGGGTCCCCACCACGCTTCAGGAATTGGTAGACAGAAAAGTTCTATTTTTGTTGCCGGAGGACCCATACGGTGGTGAATTTTTCATCGATGGCGCCGGGGCCGTTAAGTCGACCAGTGGGCTGATGTAGTTAAGTCGGGCCTGAGTGCTGTTTAGTGCTTTTTGAGGTGTGAAGTCAGTGGGTATCTGCGGGGTCAGGTTTGCCTTTCTGCTATTTTATGATGTTGTTCCTATATGGCTCGTAAACTCCGCATTCATTTCTCTGGCGCTGTGTATCACGTTATTCTTCGCGGTAATGCTGGCGATCCTGTCTTCTTTGCCGATCGGTATTGTCTTTATCCGATCCTGCAGTCTGCGGCAGAGACATTCGGCTGTCGTTGCCACGCGTTTTGCCTGATGACAAAGCACATCCATCTTGTTGTGCAGGTGGGGGAAATGCCCCTTTCCCGAATCATGCAGAACATCTCGCTTCGCTATACGAAATGGATCAACGCCACTCAAAGGCGAACCGGGCACGTTTTTCAGGGTGCTATAAGGCTCTTTTCGTTGATGCCTGAAAAAAGGGAAGAAAAAAGGGACACTTCCCATATTTCCATAGATTTCCATGCTTCTTTGCGTCTAGTATCTCTTCATGCCCAGAATCGCTCGCATCATCGCACCCGGCTACGC
>JAAXQF010000579.1 GCA_012974435.1 Desulfuromonadales bacterium
GGCATAACGCCCGGACATTACCTTTTAGTATCGGAGGACCTTACTCGTGAAACAACTGATGACTCTGTTCTGCATCGCAGCCTTCTCACTCACCCTTCTCGCCGGTTGCGGTGAAGACACTCCTGCTCCTACAACAGAAGCAGCCAAGCCTTCTGCACAAACAGCTCCTGCGGCAGCACCCGAAGCCGCCCCTGGAAAAACTGGCAAGGTTACTGAAACCATGGACGCAGCTGGTTACACCTACGTTCAGGTTGACACCGGCGCAGAACAATTCTGGGCTGCAGCACCTCAATTTGCAGTCGCGGTCGGAGACGACATTGTTGTTCCCGAAGGCATGCCGATGCCTGACTATCACAGCAAGACACTCGATCGCACCTTTGACATGGTCTACTTCGTCCCATCCGTTCTGGTTGGCGGCGCGCAGAACCTGAGCGGTGATGTCCCAGCTGATCATCCATCAATGAACGGCGGCAAAACGGCTGTTGTAGAAACAACTGTTGACCTCTCTGGTATTACTGCCGCAGAAGGTGGCGTCACTGTCGAAGACATGTTCACCAAGAAAGCTGAGCTTGCGGGCAAGTCGGTCTCTGTACGCGGCAAAGTTGTCAAGTTCACTCCCGAGATCATGGGCAAGAACTGGATTCATCTTCAGGATGGCACAGGCGCAGAGGGCACCAGTGATCTGACCGTCACCACAAGTGCGTCGGCCAAGATGGGCGACACCGTGACCGTAAGCGGCGTTGTCGTCATCGACAAGGACTTCGGCTACGGCTACGCATACGATGTCATGATCGAAGATGCTGAAGTTACTGTCGAATAAGCGAAACTAAATTAGATGCACCAAGGCCCTCCACCCTGAGCAGCCCTACCGACATTCTCCTTCAGAACTTCTAAATGAGTGACAACCTCAGCCTTTTACACCCAATTAAGAGTCTTCCGCTTACTTGCATATAAGTTACCAGTATTGTAATAATTATAGACAGAAGCATTTCACTCAACTCAACTCCTGAGGACTCATGATTATGTATACTTTACAAAAGTTTTTCCTTGTCACCTTAATCCTGCTAATCCCACAGTTCGCACTTGCCGAGAACTGGAAGATTGACCCGGCGCACACAGCCGTAGAATTCAAGATCAAGCACCTGATGATATCCTGGGTAAAAGGGACATTTACCGATGTGCAAGGGGCTGTCATCTTTGACGAAGCGGAGCCGGAGAAAGCAGCCATCAATGTTCAGATTGCCACAGCATCTGTCGACACCGGCAACAAGAAGCGTGACGACGATCTGCGCAGTCCGAATTTCTTCGACGCCGCCAGCTACCCGGTGATGTCTTTCGTTTCCAAGAAAATCACCCTTGCCAACGGCATACCGACCCAAATCAACGGAGAGCTGACCCTGCATGGAGAAACCCGTGTGGTGACACTTGAGGTCGAGGAATTCAGTCCGACGATAACCGACCCGTGGGGCAATACTCGGCGTGGGGCTTCAGCATCGACGACAATCAACAGGAAGGATTTTGGGCTCACCTGGAACAAAGCCCTCGAAGCCGGAGGCGTTGTCGTTGGTGAAGAGGTTCGAATCAGTCTCGAGGTGGAATTAATCAAAGGCTAATCGTCAAGCCGGCGACAAAGCATCAAGGTCATAAAAGCCCTTGAGCCATTTCAGCGGCTCAAGGACTTCCTCTCTGTCTGCTCTGAGACTCAGCGGTTAACCCTTGTCAGGGGAAACAGCGTCTTTGAAAAAGCGGGAGATCTCCTCTGCGGTGTGAGCCGGCAACCCTGGCATCGCTCGCAACTCATCGAGGCTCGCCTCCTTGACCTTTTTCAAACTACCAAAATATCTCAGCAGGGCTTTTTGACGTTTCGGACCCACCCCCGGGATCTCTGACAACACAGATTGAAGTTGCGCTTTACCACGCACCTTGCGGTGATGAGTAATGGCAAAGCGGTGCGCCTCGTCGCGCAACCGCTCCAACAGGAAAAGAGCAGCAGAGCCACGCCGCAAGACAACGGGGTTTTTACGACCAGGCAGAAAAAAACGTTCTTCACTGCGCTCCACAGCACGCCCGCGAACATTCGTTTTAACACGACTCTTGGCAATTCCTGCGATGTCGATAACATCGAACAAGCCAAGCTCCTCGAGCACCATTGACAGCACTCCCAGTTGCCCTTTACCGCCATCAATCAGGATAAAATCAGGAAGCTTCTGCTCTTCGATACCTCGCTGTAATCTCCTGAGCAATACTTCTCTTAAGGCCGCATAGTCGTCTGTCCCTTCCACGCTCTTCACCTTGTAGTGTCTGTACTCTCCCGTATCAGGTTCACCGTCCACGACCACCGCCATACTGGCGACAGTCGCATGGCCCTGAATCGTTGAGATATCAAAGCACTCGATGCGCTGCGGCGTTCGCTGAAGTTGCAGTCGCTGCATGACCTCTTCGAGGACCCTACGCCGTGCTTCATCTCGGCTCCCCCGCTCCTGCCAAGCCTCTTTGGCGTTACGGTTCGCCAATTCAACCAGATGACGCCGCTCGCCTCGTTGCGGCGTCACAACCTGGACCTTGCGGCTACGGCGTTCTGTAAGCCACTCCGACAAGGCGTCGCCCCCTTCAATCTCCAGCGGCAAGACGACTTCGTCAGGAACAGGGACATCGCGCCCGTAGAACTGAGAGAGGAACTCAGCCAGCAACTCATCTTCATCCAACTGCCAGTTGAGGTTATAATTACGACGGGCGGTCAGTTTCCCCTGACGGTAAAAGAGGACCACGACTTCAACTTCTCCACCCTGCCGAAAGATGCCGACCACATCCTGATCTATGGATCCGTAGCGGACAGACTTCTGCTGTTCAACAGTTTTATCGATCGCCCTGATCTGGTCACGCAGCGAAGCCGCCTCCTCGTAACGTTGCTCACTCGCGGCAAGAGACATGCGCTGGTGTAACAGCTCAACAACTTCTCCCTGGCGGCCCTCAAGAAGAGCCAGGACACCGGCAACGAGCTTTCCATAGGCCTCAGAAGAGATATGACCATGGCAGGGTGCACTGCATTGGCCAATCTGATGAAAGAGACA
>JAAXQF010000580.1 GCA_012974435.1 Desulfuromonadales bacterium
AGTAGTCACTTCTGTCCGGTCAGCTATCTCGCCAAGGTTTGGCCTATCATATAGTATGGGGGTAGCCCAATTACCAAATATCCTGCAATGAAAGAATGGCCACCCAATTTCTGAGGTGGCCATTTTTATGTCTGGTTAATCGTGATATGTCGGGAACCTCATAGTTAGATTGAGATGTCCATTTTAGCGGCGAAAGATCCAGGTCTGGCAGATCAGGCGGTTTTACTTGAAAAAAGTCAGCTTCGCTCGGAAAGCCCCTGAACTTTTGGATAAATTCGTTCAACCAGTCTCCCCAGAGTCATCCCCTGAATGCCGATGGAGAAAATAACGACAAGATAAGTCATGATCACAATCGCCGTTCTTTCCGGCACAGCCGGGATCGACAGGGCAAGTGCCACCGAGATCCCGCCGCGCAATCCACCCCAGGTCAGGATCTTGACCGTTCCGGCGCTGAAGGTGCGGAAACTCCTCATCACCAAGACGGCGCCGGCAACGCTCGTCCAGCGGGCGAACAGGGCAATCACAATCGCCAGCAAGCCGGCAATAAACAACGCGGTGGTAAAGGGCATGATCAACATTTCCAGGCCGATCAGCATGAAGAGCAGGGCGTTGAGTATCTCGTCCACCAGTTCCCAGAAGTCGTCGAGGTGCTCCCGGGTCGTTTCTGACATGGCGAAAGCCCGGCCGTGATTGCCGATCAGAAGACCGGCAACGACCATCGCGATGGGCCCGGACGTGTGAATTCGGTCGGCCAGGGCAAAACCGCCCATGACCAGCGCCAGAGTGATAATCACCTCGACCTGGTAGTTGTTGACCCTTTTGAGCATCTGGTAGGCCAGCACGCCGATTGCCAGTCCCAGCACAACCCCGCCGACCGCTTCCTGCACAAACAGCAACGCGACCCCACTCAGGGTAATTTCATGCCCTCCCACCGCCAATTCGAGGATGATCAGAAAGATCACCACGCCGATGCCGTCATTGAAGAGCGATTCCCCGGCGATTTTAGTTTCGAGGTTTTTGGGGACGCCGGCCGATTTGAGGATGCCGATAACCGCCACCGGATCGGTCGGGGAGATCAGTGCCCCGAAGAGTAAACAATAAATGAAAGATGCGGGGATCGAGAGCATCCCGAGCATCAGCCAGGTCAGCGCTCCCACGATGAAGGTAGACGCCACAATCCCCAGGGAGGCTAGGATGGTGATGGCCCATTTCTGGCGGGTCAGGTCTTCGAGTTTGATCTGCATGGCCCCGGCAAACAGCAAAAATGACAGCATGCCATGCAGCAGCGCCTGATTGAAATCGACGGCATGCAACAGTTGGGCAAGGCTTGACTGGCCGATATCCACCCCGATCCAGCCCAAGGCCGCAATGCCCAAGGAGACCAGCAGGGCGATGAACATCACTCCGATGGTGGTCGGCATGTGCAGCACCCGGTAGTTGATGAAGCTGAAGAGCGCTGTCAGTACCATCAACAGTGCAGTGATTTCAAATAAGGTCATGGTTTGCCCCGGGGACACTACCTATCTTCAATGGATAGATCTTGTCTCTATATTGTTATCACCTTGTTACAATTGCTCGATGATTTTTTTTAGCATCGCCTGAATCTCTTCTGCAATTTCCTGCAGCTCGACGTTTTCAATCGCCTGCAACGACGCCAGCGGATCAACGGCGGCAACTTCGATTCTTCCGTCCTCCAGTTGCCGAACAATGACATTGCAGGGCAACATCGCGCCGATTTGGGGTTCCGCTTGTAATGCCCGGTAGGCAAAGGGAGGGTTGCAGGCGCCAAGGATGGTGTATTTTGGGAAATCAACATCCAGTTTTTTCTTAAGGGTGGCTTTGACATCAATTTTGGTAAGAATGCCTAAACCTTCCTGTTTTAAATCTTCGGTGACCTTCGAAATGGCCTGTTCAAAATCCAGATTGAGCTTTTTACAGAAACTATACGACATAGTGAGTCTCCTTCGAGTTTGGGTTAGTTTCCAATTCGGAAACACATCACGCCCGTCCAACGTTTCCGGATGGGCATGGGTTAGGAAGTCATCGGTGCACAGCCAAGGCCGTTGACTCAGTTTTTATAGTTTATCTAATTGTATCGTATACAAACCCCTTGACCTTGCACCGGAGGTTGTTGAACTTCACCTCATCGCTTTTGAGCGCTGCGAGGACCAGCTGTTTTTGCGAGGGTATCCGCTGATTCCCATCATCAGACGCAGTAACCCATAACTGAGCCAGAATCTTACCCGTAAACCGGCGGGTTGATGTTTCCAGTCGTCCATCAAGATCTGTTGCACATCGGTTGAGGTCGGCCCGCAATAGTGGACACCATGTTATGGTCAGGCGGCACCTCGCCTAGTTAGTGGGCGGGCACGGGGTCTGTCCGATAAGTTGGTTCAGATTGTTC
>JAAXQF010000233.1 GCA_012974435.1 Desulfuromonadales bacterium
GTACTCATGGGTTGGAAGCTATATGAAAGGGAAAATAATTATCTCAGGCAACTGATTAGGCTGGCAGTGCTCTCTTTCGATAAACCTGTTTACCGGCTTTTCACCGGTCTGTCAATGGCTTAGGTGATTTTTTTTCATCGCCTCGACCCAAATTCTTACTCTTTGCGCGGCTCTTTTGCACGAATAAAACGATCGTCGACAGCCTTTCGCAGAGGATGCCAATGCCGTCTAAAGGACTTCTTCATCAACGCCAACACCCTCGTTGGCCGCCGGAATATTTCGAGGCTCAAAGTTTTTCACCGCCCAGGGGAGAAGCTCTGCAGGGGGAGCTCCGTGCAATTCCTTTGGGATTGTTTGACCAAGCAAGGAGAGCGACAGAGAGATCAACGCTGACGCCCTGAACTCATAGTCGAGCTCTGCCGAGCCGTGACGCTTGCTGATTTTTTTGCCGTTACTGCCCAACACCATCGGCAGGTGAACATATTTCGGGACAGAGTTGCCGAGACAGGCATGCAGAAAAATCTGTCTTGGCGTTGAAGAGAGAAGGTCGGCGCCGCGCACGATCTGGTTAATGCCGGCGGCGGCATCATCGACGACCACCGCCAGCTGATAAGCAAAGAGACCGTCGGCTCGACGGAGAATAAAATCGCCCACAGCATCGGCCAACACCTGCTGAACCCGGCCAAAGACACCGTCCGAAAAGGACACCTGCTCCTGCGGGACCTCAATCCGCAACGCACGCGGCTTGCGACCGACAGGTAGACCCGTGCGGCAGGTACCGGGATAGATGGGGCCTTCTTCACCAGGGTGAGGAGCACTCAGGATAATTTCTTTGCGCGTGCAGGCACAATCAAAGACCAGCCCTTTATCCCGCAACGTCTCCACGGCGGCAAGATACGCCTCGTTGCGCTGACTCTGCCAGACAACCTCTCCATCCCAATGCAGGCCCAGCTTCTCCAGGGAGGATAAAATCTCATCGGCCGCACCTGGCACCACGCGAGGAGGATCAAGGTCTTCCATACGTAACAACCACAAGCCACCTTCTCGGCGAGCCAGGCAGTAGCTACCGACTGCGGCGACCAGCGAACCAAAGTGTAGTGGCCCGGTGGGGCTAGGCGCAAAACGCCCGACAACCTGTTCTGCAGACATCGAAATCCTTTCATAAACCGAAACAGCTTTAGAACACCGGCATAATGCCTGTAGAGAAAAGGGGCTGTCAATCCACAGCATTGGCTTTTTGCTCAGATCTTTAATTTTAGGACGGCTCTATAACCCAAAAAAATGTTTAACGCAGAGGCGCAAAAGCGCAGAGGGAAAACGCTTCAAAGTTTTAAAAATGGCTCAATTCTGACGATTGCTCTCTGCGTCTCCGCGTCTTTGCGTTAATAAATAGCCTGAGTTTGCCTTGCCTTTGTTTTGGTTGTAGGTCCGTTTTAGGAAGGGAAAGACATCAGAAGTTGATCATCTTATCTGCATATCACTTTTGATCTTAAGGACTTCCAAACTTAACATTTGCATTAAAGATTGACATGCTTCAGGAAGAACACTATTTTATTACAAATATCGTCAAGTATAGCTCTAGAAGAGGAAACGGCCTTGATTATTACTCGTGCAACAGAATATGCCATCCGCGCCATTCTTTACATGTCCCGCCAGCCAGCTGGTGAGATTATCTACAAGAAGGATATCTGCAAAGCACAGGAGATCACCCCGGCGTTTCTGACCAAGATCCTCCAACCACTGATCAAGGACGGTATCGTCGGCTCTCAACGCGGTGTCGGTGGCGGCTTTTACCTGGCCAAGGCACCTGCAGAGATCACACTCCTCGACATTATCAAATCCCAGGAAGGTCCGGTTTATCTTAACCAGTGCCTGATCGAAAAAGGTTCCTGCGAACGTGAGTTCTTCTGCCCGATCCACGGTGCCTGGGCTCAGATTCGCAAAGAATTCATGGCCACCCTGTCACGCTATGACTTTGCCAGCCTGGCAGCACAGAAAAACGACCAACTCCCCGTTAGTTCTTAAACCTCGTACAAGTAGCTCACAGCAGACAAAAAAACCCTGGAGACCAGGAGGGCAAGTCTGCCAGGGCGAAGCGGGAAGCTGCGTCCAACTCCCCGGATGAATTTTGTATGTCTACTTCCCTTAATTATACCTCGTCCTACGACAAGCACCAGAAACCCTCTTAAAGTTTTTCATATCTCAGTCATTTCGGCCAGTTAAAGAGAACCCCTCTCTAAAAGCCCCTACAAACCCCTTGTAAAAACCTAACTAAATAGCCTTAATTAGAGCAAGAGCCTTGATTTTAATACAAAAATCCTCATAATGAATCCATTTATTATGAGGATTTTTGTAATTTTGATTCGGGTATTCTTTTAATCTGTACACATAATCATGGCATCAAAGGTCCGGGATTTTTCTTCAGGAGGTCTATCTTGAAACATCACATACTGCTCTATCTGTTCATGGCAAGTCTCTTCATCGCTGCATGTACCGACGTTGCAACCTTAAAGTCATCTCAACCGATCGCACCGATCAGAGACTACGAGACCATCCTGGTTGGTGACCTGGAATCCAACTACGTAGGCGACGAAAACTGTCTCGCCAGCTGCCACAATCACGACAAAACCCATTCGGACTTCAAACGTTCAATTCATGGCGACCAGATCTCGGAAGACACCGGGCTACCGTTGGTCAACTGCGAATCATGTCACGGTCCGGGTAGTAAAGCCGTTGAGCATGCTGCCGAACAAAAAGTCTGTGACTTCAAAACACTGCTGCCGCTAACAGAGTTCCCTGCACAAGCCCAGTCGATGATCTGCTTAAGATGCCACTCGGCAGCATCCACACCAATTCTGACCAGCTGGAACTCCAGCGTACATGCGCTCAACGACGTCAGCTGCTTTGATTGTCACAAGTTGCACCAGGGCTCCGAGCAGAAAGTCAGTCGCCATGAGCAGGAGGAACTCTGTACCGGCTGTCATACGCAGACCAAGATGGAATTTGCCCAGTTTTCCCACCACCCGGTTCCAGAACATAAGATGGCATGTACCGATTGCCATGATCCGCATAACTCAACTAACCGTAGCAACCTCAAGGGTGTGACGACCAAAGACCTGTGCACACGATGTCATATGGAGTACCAGGGGCCTTTCGTCTATGAACACGCCGATATCACTGAAGAGTGCACTAACTGTCACCGCCCTCACGGATCCCCGAACGAACCCTTGCTTGAGGTCTCCCAGCCTTTTCTCTGCATGCAATGTCATGCAAGTCACCAAGACTCACACCACAACACCTTAACTACAACACCTGTGAAGCAGGCATTCTTTACCAGGTGTACGGATTGTCACTCAGCGATCCATGGGACCGACACCCCGTCATCCCATAGCAGAGGGACATTTCTTGCCCGTTAGCTTCATCCTCTGACTACTGATTCTTTAATGTTCTGACTGTTACCAAGGACACAGGAGATAAAAGTGATGGTTCAAAAAAATACACTGTACGGCCTGCTGATATTTACCCTGCTGATAATGTCGCAAAACACAGTTCTCGCAGACCTTGACGACATGACCCTCCTGGAAAACAAAAACAGGATCCTGGATGTATCTGCCGGCTACTACTGGGCCAGCACCGACGACAACCCCGACAGGGCCGCTGAATATAAATTCCTTGAGGACAGTCCAACATTTGGTCTTGTTTTCAAGCAAGAGGAAGAAGATCTGAGATTCTCCATGATCGGGACCTTTATCAACGATAACGATTATTCTCTCGAGGGAAGCGTTGACTATAAGACCCTCCTCCGGGTACAGGCTCGGACAGATAGGATGTATCACAATCTCGATCACATCCCTTACCAGGACGACTCCGAGGCAAGACCTCCAGCTACAGCCACAGAGGTAGAGTATCAGGATCACGCTCCGGGCGTTGATTACGGCCGTAAGATCACTATTGACGAAGTCAAGGCTCGCGCCAAGCTGCCAACCTACCCGGCCCACATCAATCTCTCTTACTGGCGCATGGAGAAAAAGGGCAAAGAGCAGCTGCGCTTTGTTGATGAGAGCTGTGCCGGCTCGTGTCATATGCAGAGCAACACCCGCAAGGTCGATCGTGTTACGGAAGAAATCACGGCTGGTTTTGATGCCCACCTGGGCCCTGTGGACATCGCCTTCCTGCAAACCTTGCGTGAGTTCCGCGAAAAGAGGAACTCTCCCGAAGATGATTTTAACGAGCACAACCCATTCTTTGGTCTGGGTCGTCCAGCAGGGGAGTACGTCCACGACGAAGCACCAGATTCCAAGCTTTTGGAATCGACCTTCATGGTCAACCTGCCTACTTCAGGAGGTTTTGTCTCTTCCGCCAGTTACACGATCGGCAAGCGCGAAAACCAATCGAACCTGACTGGCGGCAGCCGGAAAGATCCCGAAACTGATTACCAGAAACTGGCCACAGATGTCTCCTACACCCCGGGAGAGAACTGGACCGTCAACTTCCGCTACAGGATGCTTGATCTTGATAGCGACAGTCCTGCGACACTTACAGAGAATGCACTTGCTTTCAACAATATTTCAAATCCGATACCAGTCCGAGAGAGTATCGATATAAAGCGTAACAATTATGCAACATTCATCTCCTATCGACCTTCGCATAAACTGACGTTCAAAGGCGAGTTTGAATATGAGGACACCGACAGAAACAACACCGGGGTTGGCTCGTACAGCTCACTTGGCGGCATTACAAACCCTAACTGGGCAGTACCAGACAATGAGGAGACCAGTCGTCTGAGGCTAACTCTCTTCTCCCGACTACTCAAAAAATCGGCCCTCAAGTTAAATAGCTGGTACGAATATACCAATGTTGACAACCCGGCCTACGGCACCAGTTTGAGCGACAGCAACGAACTCTTTTTCAGCGCGAGCTACAAGCCTTCCGCAATTTGGGGAACGACCGGCAGCATCGATATCCTGCGCGGTAAAAATGACGACCGGACGGTCGTCCAGTTTGAGGGGGCATCGCAGGTCCCTTATGACATTGATCGCGACGAGAAAAGTGAGAACCTGGCACTTGGCCTCTGGTTCATCCCGAACGGTGTCGTCTCGGCGGACTTTAATTACGGGTGGCTGCACTCCAAGATCGACCAGGACGTTCTCTTTGGCAGCGCCCCTGATCCGGGCGATCCGGGCGGGCTGTCTGACTACACCATTTTGGATGACAATGGGGACTTCGAACAAAAGGTCCACACCCTCTCCGCCGGCATTAACCTGCGTATCATGGAGACCGTGGACTGTCGCCTGGAAGGTTATCACATTCGTTCCCACTCAGAATACTCACCGAACTTCAGCCCAAGACTACTTGACTTTGGTGGGCCGCAGGACTGGGCCACGCCTGACAATCTGGATAATATCAGTGAAGTTGACATCCGCCAGAACGGGATGAAAGCCCGCATCCGTTGGGCTATTACTGAAGTATTAACAGCTGGCTTTGAATACACCTTCGACGATTACGAAGACCAAAATTCCGATGTATTTGATGGCTCATCACAAACATTTATCGCCAGCCTCACCGGCGCCTTTTAATCAACATAGCTTTTATAGAATGCTTTGAGTGATAGACCACCTTCCCAAAAGACCCTAGGTTGAAGACTTATGAAATATAATCTGAACGCTTTCATCGCAACGGTTTTCTTGTTTTGCAGCATCTTCTGGAGTGTGTCTGCAAATGCTCAAGAGATTCTGGCTGCCATCGTCACCGCCGACCTGCCTCGCTACCAGGAAGTTCATGAGTCTATGGTCAAAGTTCTGCAGACTGGCGGCTTCGGCGAAGATAAGCTAAAGATATTCAAACAAAACCCAAATGCTGACAAGATGTCTTTAACCAACAGTCTCCGCCGCGCAGAAGCCGCAGGTGCAACGTTGGTTGTTACCTACGGTTCCCAGGCGACCAGCCTCGCCAAAGAAACTCTAAAAAACACTCCTCTGCTGTTTGCCGATGTTTACGATCCTGTTGCGTTGGGGGTGGTAAAGACACTTGCAGCTCCGGGATCTGACACCAGTGGCGCAACCAGCAAAACCGATTTAGGGTCGCTGGTAGAGGCACTTGTAGCAATCAAGCCAGTGAAAACAGTTGGAGTCCTCTATACAAAAGGGGAAAAGGGCTCTGAGCAACAGCTTACAGAAATCAAGGAGCAAGGAAAGACTTTCGGATTCAAGGTTGCAGCTGAGAATGCACGCAACCCGAAAGAAGCTCAAGCTCTCGGGAAAAAGCTGGCCGGAGAAACTGAAGCCCTATTTCTTACTGAAAACATCTCGGTCTCCCTGCAGGCTTCAGCAATTATCACCTCAGCCCAAGACAACAAATGTATCGTATTTTCACAAATTCCCGGCCTGGTGGAACAGGGAGCCTTAATCGGCCTCGAAGCCGCCCTGGACGAACAGGGTAAACTCGTCGCCGTTCATGCCCTGCAGGCGATGCAAGGCAAACAAGTCCACCTCCTGCCAGTCAGGGAAGCTAAAAAGATTTCTCTTAAAATCAGTAAAGGAACGGCTGCCGATCTGAGTTTAACCATCCCGGCGGAGGTAGCATCAAAAGCAAAACTCATGTAGTATGGCGTGTTTTACATCTTCAGCAAACCTACATCGACTCGGGGTTATCACGATGATAAATATGAAATTGCGCGGCAAAACACTTCTCGTCCTGTTATTGGTTGCCGTTGTGCCACTGGTTGTCAGCCTGACCTTTCTCTCCAGCTTTACCAAAGATCAGATTCGCACCAGCATGGTTAAGTTTGCCGAGAAATCAAGCAATTTTGTCGAACGCAGCACTGACAGCAGTCAGCAAGAGCTGGTCAACTACCTGAGCCTGCTGAGCAGCTCTTCAGATATGGTCAACGCACTCTACTATGCCTCGCTAACGCAGGATGTCGAACAGCTGCGTGAACTGACCCAAAACGTTCACTATCAATACGATATGGACATCCTCGAAGTGCTGGACACTTCGGGACAGTCAATCTTGAGAATCAGTGCTGAAGGGCTCGACCTCCCCGAAGAAACGGAGACTGACCATCCTTTCCTCGTCGAGGCAAGAGAGGCCAAGATCACCCGGGCCGGCTTAACAAGCTATCTCGGTAAATTGACCATTCTCGTCGCCACTCCGGTGACCCTGCAGGACAACATTGTCGGCTACCTGGTAGGAGCCTACTTGCTGGACGATCTGTTTGCCAGTCGCGTCAAGAAGATGGGTGGCGTAGAGGTCGCCTTTGTAGGCCCGCAAGGCGTGGTTGGCGCCTCGCATCCAGACTTCAAAGGTCTAGGCAACACCCTGCAAGGTGAAGAAATCATACTCGGCGACAAACCATACATGCCGATCGTGCGAGATCTGACCGGCACCTCTTTCCAACTCGTTATTGCACAAGACCTTGCAAGTGCACTTGAGGCTCAACAATCACTACGCAAGCTGATGGTTGGCCTGGTGGCCGCCGTCATCGCGATAGTCTTCGTTTTGGCCCTGCTCTTTTCCCGAACACTGACCAAGCCATTACTTGAAGTTGTTAACAATCTCAAAGATATTGCACAGGGAGAAGCCGACCTGACCCGGACTCTGAAAATTAGCAGCAACGACGAAGTCGGAGAATTGGCGGGGAACTTCAATCAATTTGTGGAACGCTTGCGCGAAATGGTTCTACGCATTAGTTCCGCAGCCAGCGACATCTTCACAGCAACCGAAAAGATTCGCCACACCTCACAGGATGTCAGCAATGGCACGGCCAACCAGGCCGAAGCGCTGGAAGATTCCTTTCAGGCCATTCAGGGAATTGATGAATCAACGATCGAAGTTGCCAACAGCATCAGCGCTCTGTTAGAAGCGGTAGAAATTTCATCGTCCGCAACCCTGGAACTTGGCGCCACCATAGAGGAAATCGTTTCTCAGGTAGATCGACTCTTCGGCACAATTGAGGAAGTCTCCAGTTCAATCACCGAAATGTCGGTATCAAGTCAGCAGGTCTCTGACAACCTCGACAATCTCTCCTCCTCGACCGAGGTCACGGCGTCTTCGATCACTCAGATGGACGCCTCCATCAAAGAAGTTGAGGAAACAGCCCAGCACACCAACGAGCTTTCCGAGCAAGCCAACCGCGATGCAGAGATGGGCAAGACTGCAGTAGCAGAAACAATTGCGGGAATCCAGGCGATTCGCGTCACCGTCGAAGATGCCAGCCAGGCTATTGAGGAGTTGGGGAAACAATCCGGCGAGATTGGTACGATTCTGACCGTTATTGACGATGTCGCCGACCAGACCCGCCTGCTCTCCCTGAACGCATCGATCATTGCGGCCCAGGCCGGTGAACATGGTAAAGGCTTTGCCGTGGTCGCTGACGAAATTCGCGAATTGGCAGAGCGCACGGCCCTGTCGACCCAGGAGATTTCAACCATTATACGCCGACTGCAAACCGGAACCGTCGAAGCAGTCAAGGCGATTCAGATTGGCAGCGAGCGTGTTCATGAAGAAGCAGAGCGGTCAAAGGTCGCCGAAGAAGCTCTTGATAAGCTGACGGAAAGCTCGCTTCGCTCCTCGGAGCAGGTTAAAAGCATCGTTCGGGCCACCCAGGAGCAATCTCGCGGCAGCCGTCAGATCACCGAAGCCGTCAACCAGGTTGCGAACATGTTGCAGCAGATATCCTCGGCGGTAAAACAGCAGTCAAACGGTATCCAGCAACTGGCACAGTCGGCTGAATCGATGAAGGACATTTCTTCTCAGGTTAAGCTCAGCACCGGTGAGCAGGCCAAGGGCAGCCATCAGATCAGCGCAAGTATGGAAAACATCCGCAACATGATGCAGCAGATCGACCACGCTTCCAAAGCACAGTCAACCCGTAGCCAGCAAGTTGTCGCAGCCGTTTCTGCGGTCCGCCAGGTTGCCGAGAGCAACGCTGTCCGCACCGCGGAGTTGGATAAGGTGGTTGAAAACCTGACAGAGCAGGCTCATGTCCTGGAGAAGGAGATCGGCTCTTTCAAGTCCTGACCCAGACTGACGAAGCAAACCGTTTGACAAAGTAGACACTTTTCGTTAGAGTTTCGCCAACATAGCAACACGTCTTTATCAAGAGTGGTGGAGGGACAGGCCCTTTGAAGCCACAGCAACCGACCCGTCGCAGCGACATGCGAAGGGGTGTCAGGTGCTAAATCCAACTCGTCGGAATTTTCCGGTGGGGGAGATGAGGACGGAGCCCGCGATACCAAAACTCAATGTATCCGCTGGCCCCTTCTCATTTTTTTGGAAGGGGCCTTTTTATTTGCAGAACTGCAGGCAGAACATGAGCGAATTGGGCATCGTTAAAACTGAACTGGTTAACTTCGATGTCGAACTGCGGCTGGAGAGCGGTCGCCTTCTCGGGCCGATTACGCTTGCCTACGAGACCTATGGCCAGCTGAACAGCAATAAGAGCAACGCCATTCTGGTCGCCCATGCCTGGACCGGAGACGCCCACGCTGCAGGGCGTCACAACCAGGAAGACCGTAAACCAGGCTGGTGGGATGACATGATCGGCCCTGGAAAGGTGCTCGACACCGACCGCTATTTCATCATCTGCTCAAACGTTATCGGCTCCTGCTTCGGCTCAACTGGCCCGACCAGCACCAACCCCAGAACCGGCAAGCCCTATAATCTGCAGTTTCCTGTCATCATGGTTCGTGACATGGTGCGTGCCCAACAACTGCTTCTGGATCACCTGGGCATCGACAAACTGGTCACCGTTATCGGTGGCAGCATGGGCGCGATGCAAGCTATGGAGTGGGGTGTCCACTACCCCGAGCGGGTTCGCTCCATTGTGCCGATTGCCGGAACGGGCAAGCCTTCGCCCATGGCCATTGCCCTGAACGCACTGGCCCGTCAGGCGATCTATAACGACCCCATGTGGCGCAAGGGCAACTACAAGCCTGAACATCCACCTGCAGAGGGTCTGGCCCTGGCTCGTGCAGTAGGCCACATTTCGTTCCTCTCCGACCCATCGATGAACCTCAAGTTCGGTCGCAGATTCTCCGCCCGAGATGGACAGTTTGATTTTTTCGGCCAGTTTGAGATTGAACGCTACCTGACTTACAACGGTCGCAATTTCGTTGACCGTTTTGACACCAACAGCTTCCTCTATCTGGCCAAATCCCTCGACCTTTACGATATCAGCTGGGGCTTCGACAGTCAGGAAGAAGCATTAAGTAACCTGGAGTGTCCATCACTCTGGTTTGCGTTCACATCCGACTGGCTCTATGCACCCTACCAGACGGAAGAGTTGATTACGGAGCTTCACAAACAAAACAAACCGGCCGAGTATCATCTGATTGATTCAGATTACGGGCATGATTCGTTTCTGGTGGAGCCAGAGA
>JAAXQF010000158.1 GCA_012974435.1 Desulfuromonadales bacterium
CCGTTACAGAAAGCGGATGGGCAAATTATTGCCGTCATGCTCCAGCAGATTGATCCTGCCAAGGGCTTTTCCAAGGTTCTTCAGTTCTCCCGGGTGGGTGAGTCGGGCGAAAGTTATGCTTTCAATGATGAAGGACGCCTGCTTTCCGAAAGCCGGTTTGATGATGATTTAAGAAAAATTGGTCTGATCGGTGCGGATAAACAAGGGATTCTGATGATCGAAATCCGCGATCCCGGCGGTAATATGGTGGAGGGCTTTCAACCGCAGATGTCGCGCTCTGAACAACCTCTGACTTTGATGGCACGTCGTGCGATTGCCATGCAGGGGCAGGAGGTGCGTGAAGGAAGCCAGGCTGATAACCTCATAGAAGCAAACCTGGAAGGTTATAACGACTATCGTGGTGTTCCAGTTGTTGGGGCCTGGCTCTGGGATGACGACCTCGGTTTTGGCATGACTTCTGAGATGGATCTGACTGAAGCTTTGTCCATTTATAAAACAATGCGACTTACGGTGGTCGCGATCCTCTTCTTTACCCTGCTGATTCTCGTCGGCATCACTTTCTTTATCTTGCTGGTAGGTGAACGCACTAACCGTGCCTTGCTCAAGGCCCGTGATGAACTTGAAGGTAAAGTTGAAGAGAGAACTGCTGAACTGAGTGAGAATCAAGAACGCCTTGGGCAGTCTGAAGAGCGAAGTCGTTTGCTTCTTGAATCTGTCGGCGACGGGATTTTTGGAGTCGATCTCGAAGGGAAAGTCACGTTTATAAACCCTTCTGGGCTCAAGCTGCTTGGTTATTCTCAAGAAGAGCTTATGGGCCACTCCGTTCATGAAGTTATTCACTATTCTCATGCTGATGGTAGCCATTATCCTGTCGAGGAATGCCCCATGAGGGCAGCTTTTGTAGATGGGGAATTCAGCCTCATCGACAACGAGGTCTTGTGGCACAAAGATGGAACATCCTTTGAGGTTGAATATACGGCGATGCCGATCCGCAAAGGCAATGAACTGTTCGGTGCCGTCATTCTTTTCCGTGATATCCGGGAGCGCAAACAAGCAGAACAAGCTTTGGCTGAAGCGAAAGAGGTCGCTGACGATGCGAACAGAGCCAAGGGCGATTTTCTGGCGAATATGAGCCATGAAATACGCACACCGATGAATGCCATTATCGGTATGTCACACTTATGCCTCGGTACAGAGCTGGACCACCAGCAACGAGACTACATAGAAAAGGTCCATCGTTCCGCAAACGCACTCCTCGGTATCATCAATGACATCCTTGATTTCTCCAAGATTGAAGCAGGTAAGATGTCGATGGAGTCGATTCCATTTCGTCTCGATGACGTTCTGGAGAATCTGTCTAATCAAGCAGCGATCAGAGCCCAGGAAAAAGGGTTGGAGCTGATTTTTTATGCTCATCCTGAAACCCCCGGCCATTTAATGGGAGACCCACTGCGTCTTGGCCAAGTGCTGCTCAATCTGGTGGGCAATGCTGTCAAGTTCACCAGTGAAGGTGAGATCGAGATTGAAATTCTGCCAGAGGAAATCAACGACACTTCTGTGTCACTAAAATTTATTGTCCGTGACACCGGTATCGGGATGACACCCGAGCAATGTGCAAAACTCTTCCAGTCTTTCAGTCAGGCAGATACTTCAACAACCCGTAAATACGGCGGCACAGGCCTCGGCCTGGCGATCAGCAAGCAATTGGTCAACCTCATGGGTGGCGACATCCATGTTGAGAGCGAAAAAGGTATTGGCAGTTCTTTTATCTTTACCGCCAGCTTTGAATTGACAGAAGGTTCAGATAGCTACGATACCGCCCCTGAATCTCTTGGCGCGTTGAAAGTCCTGGTTGTTGACGATATGGCCAGCGCGAGGCATATGCTTGAAGCGACGCTTCTTTCTTTCGCTTACCGAGTCGATTGTGTTGGCTCAGGTTTGGAGGCTTTAGAGGCTCTTGAAAAAGCTCCAGTAGATGATCCCTATAGCCTAGTGCTGTTGGATTGGAAAATGCCGGGGATGGATGGTGTTGAAACCTCCCGCAAGATCAAGGATCACAAAGGACTTGCCGATCTGCCAACAGTTATCATGGTAACTGCTTATGATCGCCAGGATCTTATGAGTGAAGTGAAAGGTCTCGGTGTTGAAGGTTGCCTGGTCAAACCGATGACGGCTTCGACTTTACTGGACAGCATCCTTGGGATCTTTGGTAAAAAAGCCGGGCTCAAACAGCAGGGCGCTAGCCACGAAGCATGGCAGATCAGAACTCTTGATGATATTGCTGGCGCTGAAGTCTTGTTGGTTGAAGATAACGAGATTAATCAGCAGGTCGCTCAGGAGTTGTTGTATCAGGCTGGTCTCAAGGTCACGCTTGCTAATAACGGTCGTGAGGCCCAATTATCGCCATGACCGCCAACGCCATGGCCGAGGATCGGGACAAATGTCTGGAGGCCGGTATGAATGACCATGTGCCTAAGCCGATTGATCCGGATCAGTTGTTTGCAACTTTGACCAAGTGGGTGCCGAAGCAGGGCGCATCCTCAACAATAGAGCTCGATAAGAGCAGCGCTGAGGATGGCTCTGCTGACATTGAACTTCCTCTTCTAGCCGGAGTCGATAACTCAATAGGCTTACGCAGCGTCAGTGGCAACAAGAAGCTTTATCGAAAATTGTTGATGGATTTTTACCGGTCGCATAGCCAGGATGTTGAGAATATTCGCACATCCATCGAAGCAGAACATTTCGAAGATGCCAGCCGCATTGCGCATACCCTTAAAGGGCTTGCTGGTTCACTTGGTGCACAGGACTTGCATCTTGTTGCCAAGGAATTGGATGTGGCCTTTAAACAGCAGAATGTTTCTGCATATGAGACGTTACTTAATTCCCTTGAAAGAACTGCTAAAGAAGTGTTTGCAGCATTACAGCCGATTGTAAATACTCAGGAGGAAGAAGCGGTCAATGTTGAAGAATCGATCAATCTGGATAAAGTTGAACCACTTCTCGTGCAGCTACACCAAGATTTCGCAGACATGGATGCTGAGGCCGGAGACCGAGCAGATGAATTAAAAAATCTGCTGGCAGGTACTGAATTTTCGAAGTTGGGCAGTAAGATTTTGCAACAGGTTGAGTCTTTTGACTTTGAGAGCGCGACAGAGGCTCTCGAACAACTCAAACAAGAGCTAGGGTTGGTCGACTGAGGGGCCGAGCTATGAACGAAAAACAATTAAAAGTTCTGGTAGTTGATGACGAACCAATGAACATCAACCTACTGGTTGAGCTTTTGAAGCCGCACTACAAGGTAATGGCA
>JAAXQF010000162.1 GCA_012974435.1 Desulfuromonadales bacterium
GTTCAGGCAATCAAGGATGGGCTGGTGGGTATCGATCAGGCTGATGTCAGTTTTTATAATGAAAACATCTACAGCCTTAATGCTCAGGCATTCGGCCCCCAGAAAACCTATGAGGTGACCGAGCTTGGCCTGATTCCGTATGCGTCCAGATACATCAACGAAGAATTTCGCGATTATGTGCTGATCCCCGTGTTCATTTCGAGGACATTCCGGCATCGAAATATATATGTACATGTAGATTCAGGGATCGAGAAGCCGGAGGACCTGCGCGGCAAAAGAGTAGGCACGCCCGGATACGGGATGAGTGCCAGCACCTGGATTCGAGGCATGCTGCTTGATGAATATGGGGTCAAGGCCAATGAGTTGCGTTGGATCGAGACCACCAAGAGCTCCGATGAGGGTAAGCTAAACACGGGATTTGCCCAATATTACTTTCCTGATGACTTCCCGCTTGAGAAGGGTCCCCCCGGTGTCGATGAGTCCGAACTGCTGCTTAGCGGCGGCTGTGATGCACTGATTACTGCGATCACGCCCAAATCATACGAGGATGGAAATCCGAAGATCCGTCGTTTGTTCAGCGATGTAAAAGCAACGGAACAGCAGTATTACCGGGAAACCGGGCTTTTCCCAATCATGCACGTGGTAGCTATTCGCGCAGATGTGGCCAAGGAGAAACCCTGGCTCCCGGCTGCAGTATTTCAGATGTACTCCGAAGCCAAGCAAGTGGCTTACGATAACCTCGCAGCAAGCGCGGTACTGAAGACGAGCTTGCCATGGGCCATGGACGAGTACGAAGAAACCACGAAGTTAATGGGCAATGATTACTGGCGCTATGGTATCGAGGCCAATCGTAAGGAACTGGAAGCAGTCATGCGCTATTCCTACGAACAGGGCCTCGTGAAAGAACATGGCAGGTTCGAGGAGATGTTCCATCCGAGTACGATGGAATTACTGGGTTAAAGATGATAACTAAAAACTTGTGGTTAGCGGCTTTATTTTTTGCATTGGTGACATCGGGTGTCGCACAGGGGTCTCCCCCAAACGTGTTGCTCATCGTTGCCGACGACATGGGCTATTCCGACATCGGGCCATTCGGTGGTGAGATCGCAACGCCTACCTTGGATACGCTGGCACAAGAAGGCCTACGCCTGGCCAATTTTCACGTGCTGGCGAGTTGTTCTCCTTCGCGCTCCGTACTACTGTCCGGAATGGACAACCACCGGGCAGGTCTGGGCACGATGAACGAAAGAATGTCGGATGACATCAGGGGTAAACCTGGCTATGAGGGTCACTTAAATCATCGCGTCGCTGCATTACCCGAAGTACTCAAAGCCAATGGGTATCGGACGTATATGGTTGGAAAATGGCATCTTGGTGAAGATGAAAGAACGGTTCCTCACGCCAGGGGCTTTGACGAGACCTTTGTACTGGTTGATGGTGGTGGAAGTCACTGGGCTGACAGCAAATGGATAACGCCAACTATACCCATGACGTATAGCCGCAATGGCAAAGAGGTGGATTCACTGCCGGAAGACTTCTACTCAAGCAAGGACTATACCGATGCCCTGATAGAGTGGATCAAGCGGGATCAAGGCAATGATCAACCATTTTTTGCCTACCTTGCGTATACCGCGCCGCATGACCCACTTCACGCCCCCAAAGAGTACATCGATAAATATAAGGGTGTATACGACGGCGGCTGGGATAATTTGCGTGGCAAACGCCTGCAAAGACTTAAAGAACTCGGCATCATTGACCAAAATGCCAAACCCTTTCCACGCTTACCTGCAGTTGAGGCCTGGGAGGAGTTACCCGAAGAAGAACGGGCGATGGCAGCCCGCGACATGGAGGTCTACGCCGCCATGGTGGATTATATGGATGGACAGATCAAAAGGGTTATTGATCAGCTAAAGGCAAGCGGTGAATATGAGAATACGTTGATCATCTTTTTCTCAGATAATGGTGCCAACGGTTCGGCGGTAATAAATTATCCCGGTCAAACAGAGGAATATTTAAGTACCTTCGACAATCGTCTGGAAAACCGTGGTCTGGAAAACTCAATTATCGACCAGGGCCCGGGCTGGGCCCAGGCAAGTATGACACCAAGCCGTATGTATAAAGGCTTCACCGCCGAAGGTGGAATTCGTTCTCCTCTAATCGTGAAACTACCTGGAAAAATGGCAAACGCCGGCAGTATCGATCAGTCGTTCCTGCACATCCGGGATATCATGCCGACGATTCTTGACGCTGCAAATATAGAGCAACCAGGGGAGCGTTTCGCGGGTCGCCCGGTGCAAGCCATCCAGGGAAATTCCGTGCTGCCACTGCTCGATGGTCGCGAAGCTGAAACGGGGCCGGGTGTTGACGAAGTCGGTTATGAACTGTTTGGAAT
>JAAXQF010000239.1 GCA_012974435.1 Desulfuromonadales bacterium
TTTAATGCTTTGAAGATTCGACGAGCACCTTTGAAACTATCAATGACATAGCCGCCGTAATGTTCGCGCATACGTCTAAAGTATCTGTCGACAAGAGGGTTTTTCATCGGTTTGGCAACGATTCCTATCGGATAACCGAGCGTAGGATAAACGAAGTTCCCCGCTTCCCAGAAACCGATATGTCCGGCGAGGAGGATGCAGCCTTTGCCAAGCTTCAGTGCCTCTTTGACATGGTCCTCTCCTTCAATTGTAAAGAGCTTTTCCAGGTCTTGTTTGCCGTCAAACATGTCGAGGCGCACCATTTCGATGAGGCCAACACCCATGTCACTGAAGACTTGTTTGACCAGAACTTCTCGTTCGTCGCTGGTTTTGTCAGGAAAGGCATGACGTAGGTTTTTATCTGCAATCTTAACGCGTTTAGGTTGCAGGAGCATGCCCAGTTTGCCAAGCTTGCGACCGAGAACAAGTGCTGCACTGCGCGGTAACATGCGGACAATTGTTGCTGTTATTATGAAGGGGATGTATTCCAGCCGGTAACGTATCATCTTTGATCTTTCATAGGTGTTTTGCGCGCAACAATAGCATGGCCTTGTTGAACTGGCAAAAAAATATCACCCGATTTTATATGCAAAAACTTACGTTCAAGATTCGATGTAAAAATGCCTCTCTGTTCATAATGATATCCCGTGCAAATAACAAAGGGACAGCTCTTGTGTTAGGAGCTGTCCCTTTGTACTGAAGCCTTTCACAGTGCCATCTCCTTGACGGGGATTGGCACTTTAACGGAGCGTTTATGCCTGACTTGCTTTAAGTGCCTGATCCAGGTCCTCGATAATATCTTTAATATCTTCAATGCCAACTGAGACACGAATGTAATCCGGGCTGACACCAGAAGCATGCTGCTCTTCATCAGAAAGTTGCTGGTGTGTTGTGCTGGCAGGGTGGATGACCAGCGTCTTGGCATCACCGATATTGGCCAGATGGCTACAGAGCTTGACCGAGTCAATAAACTTGGAGCCAGATTCTCTACCACCTTTGATACCGAAGCCGAGGATTGCACCTTGGCCTTCTGGTAGGTAACGTTTCGCTCTTTCATAATCGGGATGGCTCTTTAGCCCCGGGTAATTAACCCAAGCGACTGAAGGGTGGTCTTCAAGGAACTGGGCAACTTTTAGTGCATTTTCGCAGTGCCTCGGCATTCGCACATGTAGGGTTTCCAGACCCTGCATGATCTGGAAGGAATTGAAGGGAGAGATGCAGGGGCCCATATCGCGCAATAGAGTAAGGCGCATTTTGAGAATATAGGCCAGCGGTCCTAGTGCTTCATAATAGACCAGACCGTGGTAGCTGGGGTCGGGAGTCGTATATTCATCGAAACGGCCGCTAGACCAGTCAAATTTGCCGCTGTCGACGACGGCTCCGCCGATGCTGGTACCATGCCCACCGATGAACTTGGTCAATGAATAGCAGACGATATCAGCGCCGTGCTCAAAAGGCTTGAACAAGATAGGTGTTGTGACGGTATTGTCGACGATAAAAGGCAGACCGTTGTCATGCGCAATCTGTGCAATCGCTTCAAAATCGTCAACATTGTTCTTTGGGTTGCCGATTGATTCAGTGAAAACCGCCTTGGTTTTTTTATCAATTGCTTTGGCAACGTTCTCCGGTTTGCTGCTGTCGACAAACTTGACGGTAATTCCCATCCGTTTCAGGGTGTACTTGAACATGTTATACGACCCGCCATAGAGATACCGGGTCGAGACGATATTATCACCAGCTTTGGCCAGGTTGAGGATTGCCAGGTTGATCGCTGCAGTTCCCGATGCCACTGCCAGTGCGCCAACGCCACCATCAAGCTCAGCCAGACGCTTCTCAAGCACGTCGGTCGTCGGGTTCATGATGCGAGTATAAATATTCCCCATCTCGGCGAGAGAGAAGAGGTTGGCAGCGTGTTCACTTGAGTCGAACACGTAGGAGCTGGTCTGGTAGATCGGAACGGCCCTTGAGTTGGTCGTTGGGTCCGGTTCTTGACCCGCATGAAGGGACTTGGTCCCAAGGCCGTAATTCGTTTCTTCTGGCATGTGATTATCTCCTTTTATTCAATGATTCCGGACTTTAATCATGACAAATCTATCTGTTAAGTCAAGAAGAAAATGTCTGTATTATACGTCATTTACCGTAGAATATGGTTGCCTTGTCAGTCTTGTTTGCTCTCATCATAACATCAAAATTGCGGATGCCAATATGGTATGAGATCTTGAGGCTTAAATTACCCCTCTGGATAAAAATACAGAGACAGCTTGCAGTTCCGTATCGACATGCTCTAATCTGCCCATTATGGACAGTGTACTCTTTCAGGCAATGGCGATTGAACTCAATCAAAAGCTCTCCAGAAGCAGGCTCGACAAGGTCGTCCAGACCGGTGCCGGCACCTTGGTGCTCAAGCTCTGGACCGGTCAGGAGAAGGTGCAACTGCTCTTTAAAGCCGAGGGCAAAAGTAGCTTCTATTTGACCCGCGAAAGCCATTCTGCGCCGGCCAAGCCTCCACGGATCTGTCAGCTGTTAAGAGCCAGGCTGCGGAATTTACTCGAGGTTCGCGCCGAGCCCTTTGATCGCATTGCCCACTTCAGCTTTCTGGGCCCTGAAGGAACTCGCTACGACCTGGTCTTCGAAGCTTTCGGACCTCAGGGCAATCTGATTCTTATCGATCAGGACGGTCGTATCGTTGACCTGCTTTATCGGCAGGAAAACAAGCGAGCGCTGATGCCCGGAGAGATCTATGAACTCCCGCAACAGCAACAACGCATTTCTCTCTTCAATAATCTTCCTGAGGCTGCAAATGCTTTACGGCAAGCAGAGCAGGAGGGCAATCTGAACCTTGCTGATGTCACGCCGCTATCGCCGGCCCTGGCCGAGGCGATCTCTCAGGCAAGGCAGGCCGGTCAATCCTTCGATGCCATCCTGATGCGCATCAGAGATGTTTTTCATGCCGGCACATTCTCACCACAGCGGCTTTCATGGGATGGCCAGGTCGGTCTGCTGCCCTTGTCGCTCGGTAGTCAAGATTCTGCAGCGGAGGAGTTTTCAGACCTCTCGTTGTTGATTGAAACAGACCTTGCGCAAGCAACCGGTGAATCAGTCAAAGACCTCAGGTCGCGCCTGAGCGCTGTTATCAGCAAACAGCGCAAGCGCCTCAAAAAGAGGCTGGAACATATTAACGCAGAAAGTGAACGACAGGCCGACCCGGAACGTTTTCGCATTATAGGTGATCTGCTGCTGACGAACCTGCATTTGTTCAAGAGAGGCGCTGCTTCTGTCGAAGTGGAAGACTATTACCAATCTCCGCCCATAAAGGTGAGCATAGAGTTGGATAGCAAGTCAACGCCACAGGAGAATGTCAAACGCTACTTCAATCTCTATCGCAAGGCCAAGCGCTCAGGCGAACATCACGCCCGCAGACTGCAGGACACCAAAGAGGAGCAGGAATGGCTGGATCAGGCTGAACTCTCACTTGAGGAAGCTGTCAGCGGCGACGACCTTTACCAGGTGCAGCTTGAGCTGGAGACGGCTGGCATGTTGAAGCAAACCAAGGGGCAGCTTGGAAAGCGCCAGTCTGTTCGTCCTGAAGATCAGCTCTACAAGACCGTGACCCCCGACGGCTGGCAGTTGTTCTGGGGAAAGAACAGTCGCACTAATGATCATGTCAGTCGTCACATGACCGGTCCTCAGGATCTGTGGTTTCACTCCAAAGGAATGCCCGGCGCTCACCTGGTTCTGAAGTGTGGTGACAGCGTAGAAAAGGTGAGTGATGAGGACCTGCATTACGCCGCATCATTTGCCGCTGGTTACTCCAAGGGGAAGGATGGCGGCAAAGTGGAAGTGATCGTTGCTCAGGGCAAGGATGTCAAGAAACCGAAAGGTGCCCGACCTGGTCTCGTCACGGTTGATTCCTATCATACGGTGATGGTCGCTCCGAGGCGGCTCGAAGATTGATTTTCAGCTTGCTTCCAGCCCCCAGACCCAAGCCCCCAGTCTCAGTTTTTTTTGTTGCATTGAATAATCCCTTTTGCTATAAATTGCCCTCGCTTCATGCCGAAGTGGTGGAATTGGTAGACACGCTAGGTTCAGGGTCTAGTGTCAGTATTGACGTGGGAGTTCGAGTCTCCCCTTCGGCACCATAAAATAAATAGGGCTGCAACCTTAATGGGTTGCAGCCCTTTCTTTTTGTCTGGGTGCATATAGGGTGCAACTAGGTGTAAGTGTAGTCTGTTTTTGTCTACTTTAGACGTTTGAAGAAACAACCCCTGCAAGCCTTTGTAGGGGGGGCAAAGTTCAGGGCTTTCAGATTGCTATACCGGCAGTAGCTTTTTTTGTAAACGCCGCAGGTTTTGCAATAGGGGTGACGATTCTCATTTATCAGGTTCTGTAAGAATTGTGCATTTGGGCAAATCTTAGGACCCCAGCTCAATATAGGAGGATAAATACTAAACTCGAAAACATACCATAAGCCTACCCAAAACGTAGACATGCCTAAAATCTTTTGCACATAAACGTTGCCGAACTTGTCGGTTGGAGTTGCTATCAAGATCAAGTTCGGTAAAATGTGCACATAGTCTGTATCTTCAGATATAAAGCACTCTTACATTGGTTTATTATTCTATGGGTTATTGTTAAGGAGGTTCCATGCAAATCAAGCTGGCAAACCAGACATTTGAGAACAGTCGTTCACTTTTGGGAGCCGTGGTTCACTCCTTTTTGCCTTGCCTGATGATCGTCGGGCTATTGCTCGCCGGTACGGTTCAGCCTGTTTCGGCGGCCAGTATCGAAGAGCGGCTTGAGGCGCTTGAACAACTGCTCCAGCAGGAGCGGCAGAAGAATGAGGTACAGACCCGGACTATTGAACAACTTCAGGAAAAGCTGGACGCTATGGCTGTGCCGGCATCCGCGTCTGTTAGCGTGGCAGACACAAAGACTCCCGCAACGGGCAAACCTGTCGTCCAATCGGGTAATGATAAGGTCAATGTCAAGCTGTACGGTCAACTCAACCGTGCTGTATTGGTGGTCGATGACGGCGACAGTACCAAGGCCTACCAGGTCGACAATGACAACTCCTCGACCCGCTTCGGCCTGTTGGGCTCTGTTATGCCCGACGAAGGCTGGGGGATCGGCACCAAGTTCGAGGTCGAATTCGAATCGAATTCCAGCTCTGCGGTCAATCAGGATGAGCAGAACGGCGTTGGTGGCAACAACTTTCACGAGCGCTGGGCCGAGATTTTTGTCCAGTCACCCTACGGCAAACTCTCGCTGGGGCAGGGTGATACGGCATCAAATTCAACTTCCGAGGTCGATCTTTCAGGAACCACGGTGGCTGGGTACTCAGATCTTAACGCCGTGGCCGGTGGTATGTTCTTTTATGATGACGAGACCAAAGACCTCTCGGTTACGAAACCAAAGGATGTGTTCAGCAACTTCGACGGACTAGGCCGCGACGACCGGATACGCTACGATACACCTGAATGGAGCGGTCTGAGCCTGTCCACCTCGGCAATCTCTGGTGGCGGTGGTGACGTGGCCCTGCGCTATAGCTACAAGAACGATCAGTTTAAGCTGGCGGCGGCTACGGCCTATTCCAACCCGGGCAGCACTTCCGAGACAATCGATGACACGGTGAACGGCTCGGTGTCACTGTTGCACAGCAGTGGGCTGAACCTGACGTTTGCCGGCGGCATCCGCGACCTGAAGGATTCCGATCGGGACGATCCGTCGTTCTTCTACACCAAGCTGGGTTACCGCACGTCTCTGTGCAAAATCGGTGACACGGCATTTTCCATCGACTATGGCCTCAACGATGATGTCAAAGATGATGGTGATGAGGCAGCATCTTTCGGTGCCCAGTTTGTGCAATATATCGACAAGTGGTCGACCGAGTTCTACCTGAGCTTCCGCAATTACGACCTTGATCGTTCCGATACTGATTTTGAGGACGTTACCGCTTTGCTGTCCGGCCTGCGGGTCAAGTTCTGAGTTATCCGGAGATGAGGTGTTTTACTGGTATGATTCGTAAACTCTGGTTGGTCGTGACGCTCCTAGTCCTCGCTGGTTGCGGCGGCGGTTCGCAGTCGTTTGAATACCATGCGGCCGATGATCCGCCTCCCGGGCCCGGACTTTTTTCTGGTCCGGATGGGGCTTTTACGATCTACCGAAGCAAGGGAGAGGAAAACAGTTCTGAGCCAGAGACACCAGCGCGCTGAAATTGAGACTGATCTTTAACGGTCGACACTGCAGGTTCTTCTGATGTACGCCTCCCAAGTCGAATATTATGTATGATCGATACCGCAACACTAAGTTGTGTATGAGTGGCCGGAGAACACCAACGCTACATTCCTGTATTCCTCAAGTTGTCAATAGAGTGTGAGTCAGGACCGGAATACAAAAAGAAGAGCGGTCCCGGGAAGGTCGCTCTAGATTAATACTGGTCGGGATGACTGAATTAGAACCAGCGCCCCCCTGCTCCCAAAGCAAGTGTTGTCCCGTCCTGCTTTCCCCCCGTGCCACCTCTCTCAATGCTTCCTCATCTCTGAAAAAATAATAAACAATAAAAACTTTTTTTAGGGATCAACAGTATTTCCCAATAAACAATTTTTGTTGGAATCTATCCCATCCTTGTGTGCCGTTGATGTGTAAGCAATGCAAGGGCTGTGATTAAGATGAGTTTCATATTTGTCCTCCAAGATAAGTCTGGTTGATTTGTAAATGATATCATTTTTGTCAGATTTCACCTTCTTCACTCTTTAGCTATTGGCTGAATCAATCAATGCAGTTAGAATGATTGGGTAAAACTACTTCTCACTCCCTAACAGAGGCCATCGATGAACTACTCCCAAATACTTAAAACATCTCCTTTCTTTTCTGGTCTTTCCGACGATGATATGGAAGCCTTGATGGGGATTGCCCGTGTCCGTGAGTCTCCTCGCGGTGAACTGCTTTTTTCCGACGGTGAGAAGGCTGTTGGCTTTTTCGTAGTCCTGGACGGTAAGGTTAAAGTTTATAAGCTCTCTCCGGAGGGTAAGGAACGTATCCTTCATATTATCCACCCTGGTGGCACATTTGCCGAGGCCGCCATCTTCGCTGATGGTTTGTATCCTGCGTACGCTGAGCCCCTGCAAACTTCAAAGTTGCTTTTCCTACCTAAAGAAGGATTCCTGAACTTGTTAATGGACAATGGCAGGATTTCCATCAACATGATCGCTGGCCTTTCAAAGTTTCTCAGGCAGTTCGCCAACCAGATAGAAGACCTGACGTTCAAGGATGTTCCTTCACGTCTTGCACGTTATCTTATGGCTCTCTCAGAAGGTGTGAAAGCATCTGTAGAACTACCCATCTCGAAGAGCCAGCTGGCTTCCAACCTGGGAACGGTTAGTGAAACACTTTCACGGACCTTGCGAAAACTCTCTGAAGACGACCTGATCAGTGTCTCTGGCAAGAAAGTGGAAATTCTAGATTTTGAGCGTCTGGAAGAGCTGGCTGAAAAATGTAAGGAGGGCTAGGTACGGTTGACGGGGGCCAGGGGCTGGAGACTGGTAAAATCTTTAAAAATCCTTAGACCCCAGTCCCCAATCCCATATTCTTGACCTTAGTCAACGCTTCATCCTTCATATCTGTTATCCTGTTCGCATGAAACGACTTCTCTTTAGCACCCTGATCATTCTCACCTTTGTGGCTGCTTGTGCCACGGGAACACCACCAAAAGCAATTTCTGAACATCCTTTGCTCCCTCTAGCAGCTATTGATGAGTCGAGCCTCTTCTCCGCAAATCAAAATGGCACAAAGGTAGCGTTTGTCAACGACGGTTTATACCTGTTTGATCCAAAGTCAGGTGACAAGAAAAGGCTTTCGTCTGCAAAACCGATTGCTTTGGCCTGGAGTCCTGATGGGCTGTCGCTGGCAGCGGCTTTTGAGCGTGCCGACTACGAGACCAATCTGCTGCTGTATTCCGCAGACGGTACGGTTCTGAATGAAGCTGCAATCCCTGTATCTCTGAGTCAACTACACTGGAGCAGTCGTGGTGACCTGCTCGCAGTCGGGTTTGTGCTGAAAGTTTATTCTTTCGGTGGCAACCTGCGGCAACTTCTCTACCGGATAGATGATGATACCCTGGTGGAAACACTTCTCACCGACAGTACTTTGAGACCATCATTGGCCAAGCAGGTTAAGCCTCTTCTACATAACCTGCTGCCAGTCTCTTTCTCACCTCATGGCGATGAACTTGTCTTTCTTCGTCTTCACGATCCGCCTGAGTTTTCGCCCTATTTTCAGCTCTTATATCAGAATTGGCAGGTCGACAAACCGCGAGAGCTTCACAAGGCCCCTTTGCAGTCCATGTCTTTCGATTGGGCTCCGTCAGGCAATACAGTGAATGTCCTGTCAGAAGAAGGGCTGCAGACTCTCAACCTTTGGCCTTCTGACGGCAAAGCTGTGGTGCCGTCGACAGCAGAGCACTACAGATTCATCAATGGACGCCTTTCCCATGGGCTGGACCTCCTTGTCGATTGGGGTGAAAAGGCGCAAATGCAGATACTTTCTGAAGGAAAATTTCTGCTTGCTGTAAACCGTTCTCTTTATCTCGGTGATGGGCTGAAGAGCCACTCTGACCCAACCTATAATGAAACAGAATGGAATTTACGCCGTTGGCGTTATGAAGAACTGATGACTCCGTCTGAATACCAGAAGCTCCTGGAGGAGGTAGATCAATGAGTAGTTTCTTTCGTTTACTATGCCTGATTGTCTTGACCCTTGGTGCAGCCTCTACGGTCATTGCTGAGGATTGCGTTGAGTGCCACAAAAAGGAGACGCCTGCTGCAGTTTCTCAATGGCAGAAGAGCGCACACGCAACAAAGCTGGACTGTACCAGTTGTCATGGAACAGACCACGAAGCCATTATTAACGGCGATGCTGCTGTTGATGCCAAGGTCTGCGGCCGTTGCCATGAAAAGGCTTTTCATGAACATGTCGCCAGTAAACACGGTATGGGTTTGCACGCCGGGTGGGGCTGTACCCGCAACCTCGACACTCGTGACCCCAGAGAATGTGCTTTCTGTCATGAAGAGGGGAGTACGCAACCGAAAACGACAGTACAGTGTGCACGATTTCTGACCCAGACGGCAGAGATGAGGTCTCTTGGCTGCAACCGTTGCCATCAGGTGGAAAACTCATGTGCTTCTTGCCATACCAACCATATCACCGACCTGGCATCCGTTCGCGCTCCGGAATCGTGTGCGACCTGCCATATGGGCCCGGATCATCCGCAGTGGGAGATGTGGCAGACCTCGCGACACGGGGTGCTTTATGAAGCCCTTGGTGAAGAGGCCGGACCGACCTGCCAACGTTGCCATATGCCGAACGGCTCGCACGATATCTCTTTCGGTATTACCATGTCGCCGGCTATGGCACAGTCCTCAGGCGAAAACTTTGAACTTCGTCGTCAGGAGATGATCGGTATCTGTGTAGAGTGTCACAGTAAATCATTCTCCGAACGTGAGTTTAATAGCGCAGATGCTATCCTGGCGCAGAGTAAAGAGCTGATCATGGAAGCCGAGGCCATTGTCCGTGATATTGCTGACCGGAATTTGCTCGCTCCGTCAATGCAGGATCGTCCGCTTCATCCTTTACGGGGTCGCGAGCTGGTTCTGGATGGCCAGATGCTCTATGAAGACATCTCACACATTGAGAGACTCTTTTTCAAGATGAAGAAATATGACCTCGCCAAAACGGTCAAAGGGGCCTTCCATCAAAACCCCGCTTACACCCATTGGTACGGTAATGCCGAGCTTAAGATGACCTTGGCTGACATCAAAGCTGAAGCAGCGCGTTTGAAGAGTGTCGTGGCTAAGCGGTTGGTTCCTGATGAGATCAGCGGTGAAGGAGATACCTACCTCTCCCTGGAAGCGGAACTGCAAATACTCAAGAGCAAGCATGACCGTGGTGCGATAAGTGATGAGGACTACCGTGAGGGCAAGCGGCTATTGTTTGAACAGTTGCCAGAAAAGAACTAAGGCGGATCTGTTAAGAATTGAAAGGTAGTAAGTTAAACAGGAATGAAAGACACCCAAAGCGATAGTCTCCCACCGTTGACCCGCAAAGAGCTCAAGGACCTTAAGGTCCTTTTGCTGTTTACTGCTGTTTATTGCGCTAACAGGCACACCTCTGATCGAGCCGCCGTGATTACTGCAGAGCCTGATTTGCAATCTTTACCACTGCACAAGTATCCTGTCTGTAAAGAGTGCAGTGCCTTCCTTCTCTATGCTTTTGAGCGACGTCTTCGTTGCCCTCTGGAAGAGAAGCCGATTTGTAAGCACTGCACTGTACACTGCTACAATGATCTCTGGGAATGCCGTTGAATTTACGTAAATGACGCTTAGCCTGATTCCAGAAATTCTCAATACCGTTTATATGGTTTCGACCCTTTGCAAACAGGTTAGAGTGATTGATACGAACATGGTGAAAATCGCTCACATCGAGCACGTTATAACTTTGCAGAGAGTCTGTATATACGATGCTATCTGGAACGATTTTCTGCTCCATTATACGCATCAAAGTGGTGGATTGGACGTTAGGTATGATCTTGGTGTAAACCTTGCCACCACGCCTTAGAATGCCGAATACAGGGACTTTACCAACGGCACCACGGCCACGCTTACCTTTGCGTCTGCCACCGAAGTATGACTCATCAACTTCGATCTCGCCAGAGAAGAGAGTTTCATCTTCTACAGCCTGATAGATCAATTGGCGCAACCGGTGAAAATAGTAGGCTGCAGTGTTCCGATTAACGTCAACCAGGGCTGCAGCTGTTCGGGCCGTTGACCCTGCAATAAACAGCTCAATTAAGCGTTGTTGTTTGGACTCACTTAAACGACTTTTACGCATACTGCTATCCTAGACGAAATTCAGTTATCTAGGACAGCCCCTTATTTTTTTTGCAAGTAAGCATAAAACTCGATTTATAAGGAGAATCTTCGGCGAGGATTTGGCAAGGACCGGCTTCTTTGAAATGCGGCCTGGATGTTTAAGTAACCTACTTCGTCTTCAGTTCCATATCGATGAGAACCTGCTTCAATTGTTCCAGGGTCCCTTCCAGTTCCTGATTTTTTTTGACGAGGGTGGCCTGCTCTTTTTGTGCCTGTTCGAGTTCCTTCTCTTGCTCCTTTAGTTGAGCCTGGTGCTGTTCGGCTTTGCCGACGAGGCCCTCGGCTTTGGTCCGCCATTCTCCTTGAGGATACTGTTGCGGTAACCGTTTCAGGATCGTCAGGTCGCCGGACGCGATGTACTGATCAAGGCCACGCGCGAAATACTCGATCTCTTCTGTCGATGACAGATTCTGTAAGGGCAGGCTGCAGCCGGTCAGCACGAGGCAGATCAAAAGAGGAGAGAACCAACGGATTATCACAGCAGTCATTGTGATTGCTTTCTGCGGTCAATAAGATAGTTGCTGTTCTTGAGCCGTTTAAGATGTTCTTTCATAGTCGCACAGTTGTGACTGATGGTCAAAAGGGACGGGTGCTCCATATTCTCGGAGAGGGTGATGGCGATGGACATGGTCAGTAGTGGAAAAGAGCGTTTGGTCCCATACCGATCGATGCCTTTGATGAACCCCGCCTTGAGGTCCTTCTGTTTGTAAAGACTTGGGACCTGGCTGTCGAAGGCGCTGATGATGGCTTTGGCTATTTTCTCCGCCCGATCCGGGTCCGTTAGAACTACATAATCATCACCGCCTATATGGCCCACCAGGTTGTCTTCTCCGCCGTGTTGTTTAACAACATCCTTGAGCAGGTCGCCGACCAGGTTGATTGCATCGCTGCCGAGTTTGTAGCCGTAGTGATCACCGTAGGCCTTAAAATTGTCCAGGTCTATATAGAGGTGAGCGAAGGGGCGTTTCTGATCGATGCGCTGTTCCAGTTCGCGGTCAATCGTCAGATTCCCGGGCAAACGGGTCAGGGGGTTGGCGTCCAGGTTCATTTTTTCCAACTCCCTGAGATCCTTCGCCATATTTGCAAAGTCCTGGGCAAGTTGGCCGAATTCGTCATTGCTGCGGATATCAATCTGAGTCTCGAAGCTCCCGGCCGCAATCTCATGTGTGGCTTTTTTCAATGCTTTAATCGAGCCATCAATGCTGGAAATCACTTTGAGGGCGACGGGAGCCGAGAGGAGAATGCCGATGAGAGTGATGATCAAGGTCAGACGGTAGGCCTTGTTGCTCTGCAGAGACAGCTCCTTCAGGCCCTTGTCCAGAGCGGTCTGATGTTGTGCCCCGAGATTTGCGAGATCTTCCAGAAGTTGCTTGCGAAGTGGGGCCGTCGTGTTTGTGGCAATGGTCGCTGCCTGGTCCCAACTTCCCCCGGCAAAGACCTGGTTGAGGAGCTGGCCTTGAGACGTGTATTCATCAACTGAGGCGGGCAAGGACGTTAAGTAGTTGGGCAAGGTGGAGGTTTTGATGCCGGCGAGGAGGCTTTCAAGATCTGCGGAACGCCGCTCGAGCAATACCAGTAGCTGTGGATCTTGCAGGATAACGAGCTGCTTTTCAAGGTTCTCCTGGGCAAGCAGGTTCTGCCGGATTTCTCGCAGCATTGTGAAGGCCTGGAACTGGCCACCTACAAGTTGCTCGGTACGGCGGTTGTGGTCATGCAGACTTATCAGGGCATAGCCGAGCGCCAACAGACTGAAAGTGAGGATTACGGAATAGCCAAGGGCGACTTTCCTGGTTATCGAGAAGTAAGGTTTCATCTCTAGCTCCTGCCCGGGGGAGTGCGTAACGCGATTCGGGCCTGGTTGAAATTTAACCTACGCGCCAGTGACCGGTGAGTTGATGAGAGCACAATCATTCGGTCACCTTGTGATGAAACGATTCAGCCGTTTTATAGATAGTCCGCTAGCCATCCGGGACGGGTTCTTTCTCCTCGGCCAGCAATCGACTCGCTTTCAGTAGAGCTTTTTTGAATTTAAGCGATGAAGGGCGTAATCTGGCGGCCGTTTGGAACTCCTTATAGGCAGCAACATAATCTCCTTCAAAGTATAGCAGGTTCCCAGCCAATAGGCTGTGTTGGGATTCTCCGGGTCACTCGCTTTTTTCGACAAACCAACGTCAAGGGCCTGCTGTAAATGCTGTTGAGCCTTCTCCACATTCCCGGCTAACTGATAGTTGCGCACCAGAGAAATATTGGCAGAGATATTGTAAGGTTTATCAGTTAATCGCAATAGGTCAATCTCTATGGCTTTATCCATTTGCAACTGCGCCTCTTCCATTTGACCCAACTGTTTGTAACATATAAACAGGTTCCGCCTGACTGAGGCTCTATTCGGCTCTTCCTTCTGAATTTGCAGGTAGAGTCCAGCCGCAAGGTCCCATTGTTCAAAGCGCTTGTAGCGTCCGGCAAACTTTTCGACGCCATTGAGGTAGCGGTTATGCATCTCGGCACCGAGGCGTGGTGAAGAGTAGCAGATCAGCGTCGTTCCGATCGCCAGAGAGAGAACACCGCTCCGTCAATTTAATTCTTAAATATCAGGGTTTCTAGTAAACACCTCAAACACGCCACTTCTTATCATCAAAACAATGCGAGAGAC
>JAAXQF010000244.1 GCA_012974435.1 Desulfuromonadales bacterium
GCCGATGAGCCAGTTTCAGCACTCGATCTCTCCATCCAGGCGCAGATCGTCAACCTGCTGAAAGACCTGCAAGAGGAATTCGGTCTGACCTATCTCTTCATCTCCCACGACCTCGGCATTATCGAGCACGTCTGCGACCGGGTCGCGGTGATGTACTTGGGTCGAATTGTCGAGATAGCCACGGCAGAGCAGCTTTACCACCAACCATGCCACCCCTACACCGAAGCCTTGCTCAATGCAGTGCCGATTCCGGACCCGCAAAGAGTCCGCAAGCACCAAGTCTTAAGCGGCGAGGTCCCGTCACCGATTGACCCTCCCGACGGCTGTCATTTCCACCCCCGCTGCCCTTACGCTCAGGAGATCTGTCGCAATGAATATCCGGCTTTGACAGATCACGCCGAAGGACATCAGTCCGCCTGTCATTTCAGCGGCGAGGTAGGCAGGTTTAAAGTCTGATTCAAGATGAAGGTCCGTTAGCCTCAAAAGTGACTTCAAATGAACAATTGGAAAATCAAGAAACTTGCTACGAATATTAAGTTTGCTTGTACACTCCTGTTCCTGATGACTGGTGTCGCTTGTAATCATGACCCTCTAACCATAACCGGCAGGGTTGTAGATAACTCGGGCAACTCCTTGAGCGACGTGTCTGTTTGGGCTTGTTACTCAGGATGGGGGTGGGGCGAAGCGGACTACCTGGTGTGGGATAAAGACTATTGCTCCGAAACTACCCAAACAAACCAAGAGGGCTTATACAATATTACCTTCAAGGGGCCGGTCTCCTCACGCCTGAGGGCAAGGAAAGACGGCTGGGTTCAAACTCAGGATTACAATACTAGTCATTCACGCATTGTCTTGACCAAAAGTGCAGACTATAGCTCTAGATTAAGAGCCGAATCGATGCAACGTGAGCTAAAACACCGGCAACGTTTACCCGGGGAATCAGAAACCGCCTACTATTGTCGGGTGGTTTTACCAGAGATTCAATCTGTCAATTTGAGCTATCAGGATGAACCCCTTTCTATCACTCCGGCTTTTCTAAAATTTGACACCCAAAGCGATACTCTTTTTGCAATTCGTGGTTCATCCAGAGCCGTGAAAGCTTTTTCCTCTGAAATGGTTTTAAAGATTAACGGTGAAACGCCAGACAGCAACGTCGTACTCAAGTCAATCGAGACAAGCTGCGGACCGGATGTTCATTTTTTGGAAGTCAGCACCCCAGATTTGACCGCGTGGGCAGAGCCCCGTGTTGAAATCCTTGTTCCAAACATCAGTGCAATGTTTGATATTCACATTTGGAGTCATTCAAACCAGCTATAATAGAGTTGATCGGCGAACCAATCGATGAAGACAGATAAGACAATTCACCGCATAATTGGGTAAAGAGGAGGTGTTATGTTCAACATCACACGAAATGGCGCAAATCGCTTGGATATTGAATTGAGTGGCAAACTGAATACAGACGAAATGAAGGTTGCATTAGATGACCTTGTCAACAAATCGCAGGAGATAGAAAAGGGTATAATGCTGTACGACGTCATCGACTTTCATCTCCCTTCCCTTGGTGCGATTGCCATTGAATTTTCTCGAATCCCGGCAATGTTTGGACTGATTAAAAAGTTTGACCGAGCAGCCGTGTTAAGCGATAAGGCATGGATAAAAAAAGTGAGCGAATTGGAGGGCGCCATGTTCCCCGGACTGGAGATCAAGGCGTTCGACAGGGACCAGAGAGCAGAGGCCGAAGCCTGGTTGATGAGTTAGACTTTACAAGCAAGAAAAGAGGGACAAATGATAAAAAGAATTATTTCTTCGATAATCATCGTTCTTGCACTTTTCAGTGTTCAGGCTTGTGCTGCCGTTCATCCGGAACTGAAGCCTTTTCCTGCTGCAGAAAAGGGCATGGAAAGATTCGTCGTGGTTCTTCCCGAAAAAACTCGCGCGGAAGAGGTCGATTTCAAGGTTGAACTGATCCCTGGGAAAACCATGCTGACTGATGGCGTGAACCAGGTGCGTCACGGTAGCACCATCGAAGCGCGGCCACTCAAAGGTTGGGGGTACACTTTTTACGAAGTGACCGGGCAGGACACAACCATGAGCACCATGATGGCTGCTCCCGAAGGAAGTGAAAATACCGAACAGTTTGTCTCAGGAGCTCCATTGCTGATTCGTTACAACAGCCGTTTGCCGATTGTGGTTTATGCACCGGAAGGATATGAGCTCAGGTACCGCATCTGGACCGCGGGTGATGCAGGGAACGCCGTCAAAGAGTAGCATACTCTTATTGACCAAACCCCACCTGACGTGGCAATCTTCCAGCGATTCTAAATACCAGAGAAACCATCCTCACAACAGGAGTGATAATCATGCCGAGCTTTGACATCGTCTTCAAAGTTGACCTGCAGGAAGTCGACAATGCCGTCAACCAGACCCGTAAAGAAGTCAATCAACGTTATGACTTCAAGGGCACACATAACGAGATCGACCTGGAGACCGACAACATCCTGATTCTTGGCGCCGATGATTATAAGCTAACTGCTGTAGTTGATATTCTGCGCGGGAAACTGGCCAAGCGCAGTGTCTCTCCCACATGCCTTGATTTCGGCACGAAGGAACCAGCCTCACACGGTGCCGTACGCCAGCGGATCAGTCTTCTCCAGGGGATCGACAAGGAACGCGGCAAAGAGATCGTAAAAGCGATCAAGGAGAGCAAGCTGAAGGTTCAGGCACAGATCATGGAAGACCAGGTGCGTGTAAGCAGCAAAAAAATCGATGACCTGCAGAGCGTAATTCAGCTGCTCAAAGGGAAAGACTTCGGGATTGATTTGCAATTTATTAACATGCGCAGCTAAACAAAGGTCAAAAATCTGATCGAACGCAGATAATGCTTTAGGCTCTTGATTATTAGGTTCCAGAACATTAATCGGGGACAGGCACCTACGGAGCCAGTCCCTTGTTCAACTTGGCAGCGTTCCAAGAGCTATTTTGAAAGCTTCAACAACAACAGGCACGTCCTCCGCATCAATATCGTGATGCGTGACCAGTCGCAGTTGCCCATACCCGCCAACCAAAACGCCACGCTCCTTCAGAGTCTCGATAAGCTGGGGCTGCGTCTCAAGATCCGACGTCACGAAAACCATGTTGGTTTCAACTGTATCCAGCTCAACATCCAACCCATCAATAGTCGAGAGTCCCTCAGCAAGAGCCTTGGCGTTCTGATGATCTTCAGCCAGTCGCACAACATGGTGCTTCAGGGCATAAATGCCGGCAGCTGCCAGAATCCCGGCCTGACGCATGCCGCCACCGGCCATCTTGCGCCAACGGTGAGCTCGTTCAATCAGTTCATACGATCCAACCAGTACTGAACCAACCGGCGTACCGAGCCCCTTCGAGAGGCAGAAGGAGACAGAATCATAATGACGGGTAATCTCAGAGATAGGTACCTTCTGCTTAACGGCGGCATTGAAGACACGTGCACCATCAAGGTGCAGCTTTAAACCCTTTTCACGGGCAAAAACAGCCGCTTCAGCTTGATAATCGAGCGGCAGAACCTTACCTGATTGTGTGTTCTCCAGACAGAGCAAACGCGTGATGGCAAAGTGGCTGTCATCGGGCTTGATCATCTCAGCAACCTTATGCAGATCAAGCCTGCCATCCACCTCGAAATCAATCGGCTGAGGCTGCACCCCACCAAATACCGCCGCACCGCCACCTTCGTAACGATAACAATGGGCCTGCTGGCCGGCAATAAACTCTTCACCACGCTGACAGTGCGAGAGGATCGCCAGTAAATTACTCTGGGTACCCGTTGGTACGAACAAGCCCGCTTCCTTACCTGCCATCTCCGCAGCCTGCTCCTGCAGCCGGTTGACCGTCGGGTCCTCACCGTAGACATCGTCGCCAACTTCGGCATTGAGCATAGCCTGCCGCATGGCCTCGGTTGGCTTGGTAACCGTATCACTGCGTAGATCAATCATTTTCATATCACTCTCTCCTGACCAGATTCACTTCACGCTCAAGATAACATATTGGAAAGGCAAGTTATAAGGCTTTAAGCTTTTGGATGCCATACCTACCCAGACGCTAGCCACTAGCCTCCAGCCTCCGCTCTTCCGGTTGACACAATCGTCCCAAAAGTGGCACAATTCCGTACCGATTCGACAGACAAGGAGCATTATGGATCCGATCATAACCGTCAAGGAAAACTGTCGCAAATGCTACGCCTGCGTCCGCAACTGCCCGGTCAAAGCTATCCGCGTCGACCAGAACTACGCCGAAGTCATCAGCGATCGCTGCATAGGCTGCGGCAACTGCGTTAAAATCTGCTCGCAGAAAGCCAAAGTAATCGCCGACCATATCGGGGAGTGCAGAAAACTCCTGGAAGGCGAGAATAAACCGATCGCCATTCTTGGTTGTTCGCACCCGGCATTCTTCAACGACGTCAACACAGGCCAACTGGTTACAGGTCTGCGCCGACTCGGCTTTTCCGAGGTCCACGAGGGAGCCGCCGGCATCGATCTGCTACGCGACAGTTACCGTCGCAAGGTCGAGAAGAACCCCGGTTTTCCCCTGATAACCACTCACTGCCCGACAATCGTCGACCTGATCGAACGTCACTACCCGCAACTTCTGAAGAACCTGATTGGCATTATTTCGCCAATGGTAGCAATCGGACGTTTTATCAAAAGCCGAAAGACCAAAGAGACCCCGATCGTCTACATCAGCTCCTGTATCGCGGGTAAATTCGAGATCACAGCCGAAGAGTCCGAAGGCGCAATCGATTGTGTCATCTCCTACCAGGAACTCAGCCAAATGTTTCAGGTTCGCAATCTCAATCTGAAACGCCTTGGCGAGATGGCCCTCGATGGAATCGAGCCCAAGCGAGGCCAGCTCTTTGCCATTTCCGGAGGACCGTTCAAATCGTTCGACATCTCAAGCGAAGTCACCAACAAAGACTACGTAGAGACCGAAGGTGAAGAGAACACCATGGAGGTGATCAAGGATCTTGCTGCTGGCAGGATCTCGCCCAGGGTTGTCGATATCCGCTTCTGCAACGGCGGCTGCATTGGCGGACCCGGCAAGAACAACCGCCTGACAACCTTCTCCAAGCGGAACCTTATTATCGATCAACACCTTAATAAGAACCTGTACTACAAAACCAAGTCGATCTATCTGGCGGACATACCCTTGCCTGATTTTTCAAGGACCTTCTCCAATAAACATGAACGGCAAAAAACTCCAAGCAGTGAACGCTTACGCCAGATTCTTCAGTCTACCGACAAGTATGACACCAAGGACGAACTGAATTGCGGCGCCTGCGGCTACTCAACATGCCGCGAGCAAGCAGTAGCCGTTTATCGCGAACTCGCCGAGAGGAATATGTGTCTCCCCTACTCGATTAAACGTCTCGAAGAGGACCACATCAAGCTCACCCAGAAGTACGAACTCGCCAAACACGCCCTCAATCAGGAATTCGGCGACACAATGATTGTCGGCAACGACCAGCGGACCAGAGAAGTTATCAAGTTGATTCACCAGGTCGGCCCGACACCGACGACAGTTTTGATTCGCGGTGAAAGCGGAACAGGGAAAGAACTCACCGCACGCGCCATACATGCCCAGAGCAAACGAGCCGACAAACCCCTGGTGACTGTTAACTGTACGACCCTGACAGACAGCCTCTTGGAAAGCGAACTTTTCGGCCATAAAAAAGGCGCATTTACGGGCGCAATTGCCGAGAAACGAGGCCTTTTTGAATCGGCGGATGGCGGCACAATTTTCCTGGATGAGGTCGGCGACATCACCCCTAAACTTCAGGCGGAACTCCTGCGCGTACTCGATATCGGCGAGATCAGGCCTGTTGGAAGCAATACCGCAACCAAGGTCGACGTACGCCTGATCGCAGCAACGAACCGCAACCTCGAGCAAGGGATCGCTGAAGGCTGGTTTCGTGAAGACCTTTTCTATCGACTGAATGTCTTCACCATTACCATGCCACCGTTACGTAACCGCCTCGACTCTCTCGACGAGCTCCTACAAACCTTTATTGCCAAGGCCAGCACGCGCGTCAATAAGACATTGGTCGGCATCGAAGACCGGGCGATTTACGCCATGCATCAATACCACTGGCCAGGCAATATCCGGGAGCTGCAGAACATTATCGAGCGTGCAGCAGTTCTGACTCACGATGAGGTCATCAGGCTTGAGAACCTGCCTGTGATTTTTGGAGAACTGGTCTTCCAGTCACCTGACGAGACCAGCCAGGACAGCCTGCGCAGCCAGCGACAAAAGCATGTAAACCAGGTCGAAAGAAACCTTTTGACGCGATACTTGCGCGAAACGGATGGCAACACCTCGGCAGCAGCCCGCCTTGCCGGAATTCCGCGAAGAACCTTCTACAGGATGCTCAGCCGCAACGGGCTCAACGGATCCGAATTCAAATCGTCACAAAAATGAGAAGCTTCTAAGACAAAATTTGTCATATTTATAAATTTCACTGTGCCACTTTCGGCACAGTGAAATGGCACGGTATTGTGGCGTTTTCCCTACAGACACAACACGGCTGTGCCACATTCGGCACAATAATTCAACATGGCACAACTTTAAAACATTTCAAGAAAACCAGGCAAAGCCGCTAGAAACGGTACCTTACAATATTCGTCAAGAATCTCAGATTATTGGCATAATAGTTGCTATTTACAACAACAACTGTCTAGGGACATCAGTTTCCATTCCTAAAAAGGATTCCTGTTCCCTTGTTTACGCCGCCACGGGACCTCTCTCCCCCGGGCGGCGTTTTTTTATCTACCAAGACCGACCCAACTCCTATCTTACAAGAGAAGAGACCGTCCCCCGCAGAGAGACAGCCTGAAATCTTCTCAATTTTTTAGTTCGCCAAAAGATCAATCGTCAGCTATCATACTGATATAATAATCCTCTAATGCAGACAACATATGCCACGTATTGCTAAATCAAAAATTGGTGTCACCACCCTTGAGGACATCAGTGCGCTGATTCTGCAGTCGCATGATCTCGACGAGACACTGCGGAACATTGTCAATCTCGTAGCGCGACGCATGCATACAGACGTTTGTTCGATCTACCTCCTTGACGAAGACAATGAAACCCTGCGCCTGCAGGCATCGAAAGGTCTTTCACGCAAAGCTGTTGGTAAAGTCACCCTGCGTATCGGCGAAGGACTGACCGGCATGGCCGCTCAAAAGCGCCATGCAATAGCCATAGAAGAACCTCAAGATCACCCCAGTTACCGCTACTTCAAAGAAACGGGAGAAGAGAAATTTCACTCATTTCTTGGCATTCCACTCTTCGATCGCAACAACCCTCTCGGGGTTATCGTCCTACAGACCAAGACCTCACGGCAGTTCAGCAAAGAAGAAATAAGCGCACTCTCGACAATCGCTTTCCAGATTACTTCTATTGTCGTCAACGCCCGCCTGCTCGACTCAATCCGCCAGCACCAGGAAGAAAGCCAGCGAGTCAGTGAAGCACTCGCCATGGCGCAACAGACCATCACGGACGTTGAGCAAGCAACAGAAAACTCCCACCAGAATACGCTTTCTGGTGTTGTCGCCTACCCTGGTGTTGCAATCGGTCCGGCGGCGATCCTCGAAGAGCGTCTCGGCTTTGCCGATATCCTGCACGAGGAGCAGATCGACATTGCAAACGAGTCGAAAAAACTCGAAAGCGCCCTGGAGAAGACCTGCATCCAGACCATCTTCCTGGAAAAACGCGTCGCTGAGCGGCTCAGCGAAAACGACGCAGCAATTTTTCACACACACCTGATGATTCTCGAAGATCGCAGCTTTATCAAGAAGCTTCAAAATCAGATATCAAACGGACACAGCGCCGCATATGCTCTTGAAAAAACCGTTGCCGACTACATCGAAGTCTTCCAGAACATGGAAGACCCGTATCTCCGTGAACGCGCAGCTGACATGGAAGATATTGGTCGACGCATTCTTGCTAACCTGGTCGGCGAAGGCACTGATCACGTTTTACACCTGAAGCACCCGAGCATTCTGGTTGCCAGGCAAATCCTCCCCTCCGACATGGCCACTCTCGACAACGAGCAGATCCTCGCCATCGTCACTGAAGTCGGAGAGAAGAACGGTCACGCCATAATCATGGCAAAATCAATGGGAATCCCCGCCATTGTCGCGGTACGTGGTGCCCTCAAGAACATTGCCCCTGAAGACAGTCTGATTGTTGATGCCAATACCGGCCGGATCTACATCAACCCCCTCGAGACGGTTAAGGACGAGTACCTGCGGCTTCAAGTTGACCAGACCCGTGAGCTCTGCAGACTTGAACAGTATCGCGACGAACCGGCAATGACTGCAGACGGCCAGCGCATTATCCTGCGCGCCAACATCGGCTTGATCAGCGACATTAATGTTGCCAAGCGCTTCGGTGCTGAGGGTGTCGGTCTCTATCGCACAGAATTCCCCTACATGGCCCGCGGTGACTTTCCTAGCAGAGAGGACCAATACGAGCTTTACAGCCGCGTGGTTAAAGCCTTTGCCGGCGAGACGGTCACCATCCGGACTCTGGATATCGGGGGAGACAAAGGCCTCCCTTACTTCAGCCCACCCAAGGAGGACAACCCCTTCATGGGCTGGCGCTCGGTTCGTGTCTCTCTCGACAACCGGGACATTTTCCAAACCCAGATCGAAGCGATTCTCATGGCTGGGTGCCACGGCCAGGTCAAACTGCTCTTCCCGATGATTTCGAGTATGGATGAAACGATTGCATGCCTTGAAGTGATCGAGGAGGCCCGCGCCAACCTGACGAAAGAAGGTATTGAGTTTGCCGACAATGTTCCTGTCGGCGTCATGATCGAAGTTCCTGCAGCCGTCAGGCTTGTCCCTCGGCTTGCCAACAAAGTAGACTTCTTTGCCCTCGGCACCAATGATCTTGTTCAATACCTGCTGGCGACCGATCGCAACAACCCACTGGTCAGCAAGTATTATGACCCGCTCCATCCTGCCGTTTTACAAGTTCTTTACGAAGTCACCGACACAGCCCTTTCTATGGGGAAAGGCGTCAGCCTCTGTGGTGAGATGGCTACCGATCCGCTGACCCTTTTGCTTCTGATCGGTATGGGACTGCGCGAATTCTCCATGCCCGCACCTTTCATTCCACGCACCAAAGCCTTTCTCAAAGGGCTTTCACTGGAGACCGCCTGCAAGCTATACACGGAGATTCATCGCATGGACAGCAGCACGGAGATTCGTGCGCACCTTGCTGAGATTCTTGAGGATATTGAGTTGGGGTATTAGCTGGGAGCTGGGAGCTGGGCATTAAGATATCTTCGAAGACGTGGTCAGCAGGTTTTATATCTGTTGGCTTATTTGCTTTTAGCATTACAAAACTGGAGGGACGCGACCCGCCGGCTTTGATTTTGATATTTATAAAGCTCCCAGGTGTCAAAAAACAGGGCAACAGATATAAAACCCGTTGCCCTAAAAAACCATCTCTCTAAAAACCCTACTTCAAAGCTTGAATCTTCACCAAACTCTCCTGAAGCACGCCAATCTTCTCCTCAGCATCCTTCAACTTGCCGCGATCTTTCTCCAGGACATGGGCTGGAGCATTGGCAACGAACTTTTCATTGGCAAGCTTCTTGGTAAAAAGATCGACATCTTTTTTCACTTTAGCGATCTCTTTCTGTAGTCGCTTTTCCTCTTCGGCAATATCCACCAGTCCAGCTAGAGGAAGTGAGATTTCAACCTCTCCAGCAACCTGGGTCGCTGACTGTTCAGGTCGATCAAGACTCTGTCCGATAGTCATTTCACCAACCTTGCCGAGAACGCGGATGGCCGCGGCGCCTTCCTCAAGGATTCTGCATGCCTCTTCTGACTTGCAGTCGAGCAGCGCAGTGATCTGTTTCCCGGGAGGCACGTCCATCTCGCCACGGATATTACGGATGGCACGGATAACATCCATGACCAGCTCCATACGCTCGGCGCCAACACTATCGGTCGGTAAACCGCTACCATCAGGATAATCCGCCTGCATGATAGATTCGCAGGGACGCTGCCCGGGCAGCACCTGCCAGATCTCTTCGGTTATAAATGGCATGATTGGATGCAACAGACGCAACAGTTGCTCAAGAACCGTAAAGAGGACGCTCTGCACGCGTAACTTGGCTTCAGGATCATCACCGTAGAGGTCATCCTTGGCCATCTCGATGTACCAGTCACAGAAGTTGTGCCAGGTAAATGCGTAGAGTGTACTGGCAGCTTCATTGAACTTGTAATCGTCAAGTGCACTGTTGGTCTGACGACTCGCCTCTTCCAGTCGCGTCAGTATCCAACGGTCAGCATCAGAAAGTTCATGTGCGTTCAGGTCAATGC
>JAAXQF010000159.1 GCA_012974435.1 Desulfuromonadales bacterium
ACGTAGAAGGGGCCTGATAAAAGGAATATGTAGTTTCCCTGGCGCTGGTGAGGCTAGAGAGAAAGGATTAAAAGGGTTTTATTCCCAGTCGCTTACATACATTGTCCGTAACTTCTCAATAACTCTGGGCATAGCCATTTTTCTTTTCAAAAAAAGCTGGACACAGGGACTTGAATCGGCTATTGTTAATTCATGACAGCCAAGCAACGGATAAAAGTCCCAATCATACCCGATATTCCTGATGAGCAACGATCCCCGATTGTTGACAAATTGATCGATATTTGTAGTTTGCAGCAACAATTGATCCTGTCGCTACAGGAACAAATTCAGATTCTAAGAGACGAAATCGCCAGGCTAAAGAACCAAACACCTAAGCCTAAAATCAAACCATCGAGTCTCGAAAACCGTCCTGACAAGAATAAAGAAGACAAAGATAAAGAATCCGGCAAGAGACCAGGATCCGCCAAGAGACGCAAAGACCTGCCAATCCATGAGACCCTAGATGTAAAGGCGGAAAATGTGCCTGAAGGCAGTAGATTTAAGGGATACGATTGCTTCACAGTTCAAGACATCATAATCCGCGCCCACAACACCCGCTACCGTTTAGAGCGCTGGAAGACCCCCTCAGGTGATTATGTCGTCGGAGAGCTCCCAAAGCAGGTTAAGGGTCACTTCGGATCAACATTGATCAGCTTTATCCTATACCAATACTACCATGCCCATGTCACTCAACCCCTGATCTGGGAGCAGTTGCTTGAGTTCGGCATCGATATATCAACAGGGAAAATAAACAACATCATCACTGAAGACAACAATGTCTTCCACCTGGAGAAAGACCAGATTCTGTGTACCGGACTTGAAGTCTCCAGTTACGTGCACGTGGATGATACAGGTGCACGACACAAAGGTCAAAACGGATACTGCACCCATATTGGCAATGAGTTGTTCGCCTGGTTTAAAAGCACCCGTTACAAAAGTAGAATTAACTTTTTGACACTCTTGCAGGCAGGACACAGTGATTATCTGCTAAATAATGATGCCTTTGGGTATATGGTTGGCTATAAGTTTCCCCAAAGCAAGCTTGCACAGATAGCATCCCATAACCTGACATGTTTCAATACCACAGAGCAGTGGAAATCGTTCCTTAAAGAGCTGGACATCGTTTCCGATATACATGTTCGTATTGCAACCGAAGGCGCCCTTTTGGCTAGTGTGCTTGAACATGGCATAAACCCTGACCTTGCCATCATCAGTGATGATGCCGGACAGTTTAATGTATTCTTGCACGCCCTGTGTTGGATTCACGCCGAACGAGCGTTAAACAAGATCGTCGGGGTCAATGATAAACAACGAGAAGCCATTGAGGATATCAGAACCCGGTTTTGGGATCTGTATGACCAATTGAAACTCTTCAAGCAAAAGCCGACTGAAGCAAAAAAGGTGGAGCTCTCAGCCTGTTTCGACAAGTTGTTTACCACCAAGACCTGCTCCATCATTTTGAATCTGGCCCTCAAGCGGATCTACAAGAACAAATCGGAACTTCTATTGGTCCTTGAACGGCCGGAGATCCCGTTACATAACAACTTGAGTGAGAGAGACATCCGCGAGTATGTCAAAAAACGCAAGATCAGCGGTTCCACCCGCAGCGAGGTTGGTCGTCGCTGTAGAGACACTTTTCCCAGCCTTAAGAAAACCTGCCGAAAGCTTGATGTCTCTTTCTGGAAATATCTTCTCGACAGAGTAATCGATAGCCATCAGATCTCCTTACTCGGAGACCTTATTCGCCAAAGGGCACCGGGTTAACAAGCCGATGAATAGTGCTCGCTATTGTGGAAGAGATTTCTCCGCCACCGAACTTAGGTCCATTAAGCGCCTGATTGCCGACAACCCCGAATCGAGTCGTGCGGCTCTATCCAGGCTTGTCTGCGACATGCTCTCATGGCGCCGCCCCGATGGACGACTGAAAGATATGAGTTGCCGGGTGGCAATGCTGCGCATGCAAGACGATGCTCTGATCCACCTGCCACTGCCAAGAAACGGCAACAACAACGGTAAAAACTACCTTCGTCGTACCCAGCAGGCCCAACCAGACCCGGTCCCGTTCATCACACCGGTCCACAGTTTGACTAATCTATGTATACAGCCGGTATCAGATCGAATCCAATCCCATCTTTGGAACGAGTATATCGATCGTTACCATTATTTGGGCTACCAGCCGTTGCCGGGCGCTCAGACGCGGTACTTCGCGCGTGATGGTAACCGGATACTCGCTCTGCTGGGATTTGGTGCGGCAGCTTGGAAAACAGCTCCTCGGGACCAATTCATAGGTTGGACGAAAGAGCAACGAAAGCGTCAGCTTCATCTTCTTATCAATAACGCGCGCT
>JAAXQF010000048.1 GCA_012974435.1 Desulfuromonadales bacterium
ATGACCGGTACCGCATAACGTTCGTATTTGCGAACGATATCGATGGCCTTACGGTGGTGTTCAGGACCCCAGACGCCATTCTTCGTGTTGCGCTCCTGCCCCAGCAGGCAGAGCCGGCGCTGGCAGCCGTGGAAATCAAACTCGGCCTCGACGCAGAGCAAAGGCCCGAAAGAGATTTCGTCCACTATTTTAAGTTTCAGTTGCTTAAGAATAGCCTTGAAGCCAGTGCGGTTTTTTTGCTCGGACGGTTCGACGGTTTCCCTGATGTAGGCGTCGACATCCAGGTTCTTGAGGCGCGTGGTGGTCTCTTCGATGGTCCGATGAGCGACGAGGCCCTCCAGGGCTAATTCCACCTCTTGCTTCTGGCGGTCTCGGTTCGACTGGCTGACTCCTTTGAGCAGAGAGAAGTCTGAGGCGAGGTGTTCTGCAAGTTCGAAAAAGCGATCGATGGTTGGAGCAGTTGACATAGTATGTTCTCTCACGAAGTTTGGGGTGGTGGTGTGCACCCGAAGACTTGGGTTCACTGATGACCTTGTGTTGCCGATCATCTAACCGTGCCCGGGTTTCAGGTCACTGGTTTGAATAAGTGGCTGGACGCACGTCAAGGCGGTCCTGACGTGCCCGCCGGGTACTTTTGTTAACGATGTCGTGCCAGATTTTTAAGTGGAGTGGGGACAAGTTTGAATCATGGACCAAGTCATTGACACCGGCAGCAACTAGTACAAAAGACGTGCCAGCTTTTTGGCAAGAAGGGATATTCTCTCTACACAGGCCTGCACAGAAAACTCTACATCAGATAAATTTTAACAAGTTAGGTACTCCGAAAAAAAATGGCCACGATCTCTCGAGACGGCGTTTCTCAATCAAAGGAACCCTTTTTATGTTTTCCTGAGAGCCTAAATCGCCATTTTATTGACGATCCGTTTTGATTCTCTCACTAACCGTGGCCCGATCGGCCAGCCTTCCACTCCTATTTGATTTAGGAGGAGCGGAAGTCCCAGGGTCACCTGCAGCGAGGCGGACACCATAGTTCTTTAAATATCAACAACCTGCGAATTAGAGCAGATACATTCAGGGACTTACCAGATTACAATTGTCCCAAGAGCCTGAGTCGCCATTTTTTTGACGATCAGCTTCAATTCTTTCGGCCAGTCTTCCACTCCCATTTGATCCGGGTGGAGCGGAATCCCAGAGTCATCAGCAGTGGCGCGGATACCATATCGTTTATATTATCAACGACCTGCGAATTAGAGCCGGCCAGATCAGGGCTTCACCAGATTATCATGACCGTTTTTATCCTAATTTACAGGGGCAGCCCCCCCCTCCGCCAATTAAATGACGGCTAAAATGTCCTTTCTGTCCTGAAAATTGATGCAACACAGGAGCAGGGAACTCTTCACCCAGCAGCACCCACCCCCTACCAATTTGTACAAAGCAGCCGGGGGCCCTGTTCCTTCCAGACCACCGGCTGAGTGAAACCGTAAACCAACCAGCAACAACAGGACCAGAACTAGAATCCCGCTGGCCGATTGTAACTAGAGATCCTCTTTAAGAGAGCGTGCCACCACAAGATGGAGCCATCCTTCCGAAGATAAAATTTCACATGGTCCATGGTCAACTGGCGACCAATTAGAAGCTTTCCAGAGAGGCGCTACGTCTGCTCACGATCCTGCGAGTGGGTAATGTCGCTTAGGTTTAACTGTACCAACTCCTTGTCGGAGCAACTGAAAAGCTGACAAGGGGCTAGATTAGAAATGATTTTCTTCTGCTTCTAATTTTACGTAAACGTCTGATTTTATGGAAGTCTACTGCAGGAAGGCTACAGCAGTAACAGTTTGAGATTTGCAATCAGAACGAGTCGTGCTCAACGACTCAAAATCCGTCCTACAAAATGTCTCAGAATGAATAAGGTGAGGTTTTTGGCTGGCGAGCGTTCTTGTAAACCAAGGGTTATAGGGGTGGATTAATGACTGGGTCGGGTTTGTCGATAAGCGTGATGTGAAGCGGCTTAATATGTTGTGTCATTGCGTTTAGGGGCAAAAAATCGACTGATTTGGCAAGCATCCGAGACACCCTGCCGCTGACACTCCCGCTTACATGTTCCTGGGCCGTTATTTATCTGACACTTCCCATACTGAACGCTCAAACGTTACCCTCTTCTATGCTCTTTTCAACGATGGCAGTCATCGCCTGGATCGACACCCAGCGGATGTGCCGTCGTCGCAGAGCACATGCGCGCCGGTGCTTGGACAGCTGACATCGGAGTTCAGTCTTTGTTCCAGTTCGCTTTGCGCCTATAGTTGCCGCGTGAGCTTTGAGACTTTACTTATCTTCACCAAGACACAGAGAACATTTTTTACACACTTTGGAACAATAC
>JAAXQF010000216.1 GCA_012974435.1 Desulfuromonadales bacterium
ATAGAAAATGTAGTCAAAGTTGTTTCGGGGCAGGATGAGGAGTCCCTGGAAACGGTTGCAAGCGTTTACGAAGCAGTTATTACCGCAGGGGTCTATCGCGCTTCTTCCATCCGAGTTGCTGAAGCAGCAAAAGTCATAGAGAACACGCAACGTGATTTAAATATAGCCTTAATGAACGAACTCTCGATCATTTTCAACAAGATGGGAATCTCGACCAAAGACGTGCTCGAAGCCGCAGGAACCAAGTGGAATTTTCTTAAATTCAAACCCGGTTTGGTGGGTGGGCACTGTATCGGGGTTGATCCCTATTATCTGACCCATAAGGCTGAAGCCATTGGTTATAACCCCCAGGTCATACTTGCGGGGCGACGCATTAATGATGGGATGGGGAAATACGTGGCTGAAATGACGGTTAAAAAGCTTATAGAGGTTCGAAAGACTGTCAATGGATGCCGGGTTCTTGTTTTAGGGTTAACTTTCAAGGAAAACGTTCCAGATATTAGAAACTCCAAAGTCGTTGATATCATACAAAATCTAAAGGAGTTTGGTGTGCTGCCTTTAGTACACGACCCAATGGCCAACGTCGAAGAGGTGCGTTACGAATACGGACTTGAATTGTCATCTCTGGCTGAGGTGGGCAGGGTGGACGGGGTCGTCTGGGCTGTAGACCACGATGCATTTAAGCATATTACCCCATGGCATCTTAAGGAGCTCTGCGGCAATGGGAATGGCCACGGGGTTATTGTCGATGTTAAATCGATACTCAACCAAGCTGAGGTTGAGTCCCAAGGGCTTGTTTATTGGTCTTTATGAATGGATTTTACCTTTATTGAAGAACTGAGTCGTTAACTCCATTCGATGGGGGATGATGTGGAAATCTTACATGTTGCAGGAGCAAGACCAAATTTTATGAAGGTTGCTCCGGTGATGGCAGCACTGGAAAAAAAGGCCAGTATACGCCAGATACTACTCCATACGGGTCAGCATTATGATGAGAATATGTCTGAAATCTTTTTCAGGCAGTTGGGGCTGCCGACCCCGGATCTAAACCTTGAAGTGGGTTCCTCTAGCCACGCAACTCAAACCGCTCAAATCATGACCAGGATTGAAGCAGTCCTCGTAGAGAAAAGGCCTGACATGGTTTTGGTTTATGGTGATGTCAATTCGACGGTTGCTGCCGCCTTAGTATGTGCGAAGCTTTTAATCCCTGTCGCGCATGTGGAAGCCGGACTTCGCTCATTCGACAGGACGATGCCGGAAGAAACAAATCGTATTGTCACAGATCAGTTAGCTGACGTGTTGTTTACGCCTTCGATCGACGGCGATGAGAACTTGCTGCGAGAAGGAATTGGTCGGGAGAGAATCCATCTTGTCGGCAACGTAATGATCGATACTCTTGTCCGCTTGAAGGAAAGAGCTAATGCAAAGCACAGCCCTCAGCAGGTTGCGGAAAAGTACAACATTTCTCCAGGCACAATATTGAACGGTTATGGGTTGGTTACCTTGCACCGTCCTTCAAATGTTGATGATCCAATCATGCTGGCTCGAATAGTTAAAACATTATTGGAGTTATGTAGCGATCTCCCAATGGTTTTCCCCGTTCACCCAAGGACATTTCATCGGCTTAAGGAGTTAGGACTTAAGGCTGACAATGAGGGTTTTTTTCTAATTGAGCCTGTAGGTTACCTTGAGTTTCTTTCCCTGCAGCAGAATTCGACATTAGTTATTACTGACTCGGGAGGGATACAGGAGGAAACAACATTCCTCGGTGTTTCATGCTTGACGATACGAGAAAACACAGAACGCCCAGTGACAGTAACGGTTGGGACTAACAGTCTGGTTGGCCAAGATATGAATCGGTTAAAGGAGGGTGTCTACAGTGTCCTGAACGGTGATGCCAAGCAGGGTTCAGTTCCCCCTTTGTGGGATGGGAAGGCGAGTGAACGTATTGCGAATATTGTCTACTAGCGAATAAGCTTTTTTTTTTGGGGATTCAATTATTCCGTGGAGAGGTTCAAAGTTATGGTTCTAGAATCTTTTGAGAAACTAAAAAAACATTGCGAACAGGAGGGCTTTGCAGGATGGGACAACTTTGATGGATTGAATTCGAAAGTATTTAAGAGTAGTCCCTTGTTTACATCAAAGCTTTTAAGACTTGTTTGGATTCAATTCTTTAAACGATCACCTGTTAATTTTAGGAGGGTGACATCTGTGCCAAAGGGTTTGAACCCAAAAGGATTGGCCTTGTTTGCGTCAGGCTTGCTGAATTTGGGCTGCTATAAAGAAGCCAGCGCCCTTCTGGATAAACTTAAAAGGTTGAGATGTGATGGCTATTCTGATGCTTGCTGGGGATATAACCTCGACCAGCATCGATTC
>JAAXQF010000219.1 GCA_012974435.1 Desulfuromonadales bacterium
CAATTGGAATCTATTTTTAGCCGCGATCAGAATCTATGAAAATCTGTACAATCAAGAACACTTATTCACAGGGATGAAGGGGATAGAGTAAAATCAAGCAAAACTTTGGCCTTTTTGTTTCGGTTCTATAACCCAAAAGAAGTTTTAACGCGGAGACGCAGAGGTCGGAGAGTAAAAAAAACTTTGAGGGTAAAAGGACTGACACCTTGGTCAGTCTTCTCAGCGTCTCCGAGTCTCTGCGTTAATTATTGGACTGACTTTTGTTTGGGTTATGGGTCCGTTTTGTTTTAACACCAAGGTCCAAAGGCTTTTGTTTGAAGACTTACATCCCTTTCATCCCCTTCATCCCTGTTAAATTGCTTTGGCATTAATGGTTTTCTTAGTGTCTTAGTGGTAAATAGCGTTTACAAGAGCTCTTGGTTTTGCTCTAACTATAGTCCTTAATAGACTATCATCGCGGCCAAACAAAGGTTGCCTCTTTAAAGTTAAACAACGCAGCAAGCTGCGGGGAATAACCCAATTATTTGATTTAAGGTTTCTCTTTACCTTCCCGCACGGCCTCCAGTATATTGGTCGGGTAAATTCACAAGGGGGAAGAATCGAGAGAATGGGTAGTCGTGGGCAAATAACCGAAATTCTAAGTCAGCTGGAGCATGACTTAAAGTCCCTTGAAATTGCTTATGAGAAATATTTTCTCGGCACGGAAAAACGTGCCCCCGAAAAGGAACGGCAGCAGATCACTTTGCGCATGCGCAAAATGATCACGCACTATATACCGCAAACTGACCTGCGCTTCAAACTGCAAAGTATTACCAGTCGATTCAACAGTTACTGCGGCTACTGGGATCGCATCCAGCGCCTGATTGACGAAGGCAGGTACGAGCGTCACACCTCACGGATAAGTCGCTCTGAAAGCTTTAAGCCGCCGGCAGATAAGGTTTCAGCAGAAGAAACCGGCAATCCCGTGGACAACCTCTACGAAAAGCTGGTGACCGCTCACAAGGATTGTGAGCTTCGCCCCCCCAACAGAGAACAGGTTGCCAACTTCCTGTCCAAACAGAAAGAAGCTATCCAAAAACGCTTTGGGGACAAACCGGTCGACTTTGTGGTCGTCACAGAGTCGGGCAAACCCAAGATCAAGGTGCGCGCCAAACGGTGAGTTAACATCATGAACGAACAACGCAGTAAAACAGCTATGGTTCTGGCCGGCGGCGGCATCATGGGCGCTGCGTACGAGATTGGCTGCCTGACCGCCCTGGACCGTCTTTTCAGTTCGGGCTTTTCCACCCGCCGCTTCGACACCTACATCGGCATCAGCGCCGGCTCTGTCATCGCCTCCCTGGTCGCCAATCGCATTCAGCCCGGCGGACTTTTCAGAACCATCGCTCGCAACGAAAGCACGGTTTTCAACTGGCGACGACGCGATGTTTATCACGTTAACTGGTGGGCAACGATTCAATCTCTGGCAGGTTTGCCATTCAATCTTCTGCGGGTCCTCAAACACTATCGAAAAAATAACTGGCAAGTTCGTCTGAGCGATTTGCCACATCTTATCCATGAACAGTTTCCGGCGGGGCTCTTTTCTCTGGAACCGCTTCAATCTTACCTTTGCAAAGCATTTCACGATGAAGGCCTCTGCGACGACTTCAAAGAACTCTCCTGTGAGCTCTTCATCCCGGCTTACGATCTTGATTCCGGAGAGCGGATCGTCTTCGGCAAGCCCGGCCACCAGGAGTTACACATCTGCCAGGCCATCACAGCATCCAGCGCCATTCCTTTCTTCTTTCAGCCACACCGGATTAACCAGCGCGCTTACCTTGATGGCTCGACAGGCAAAGTGACCCATATTGACATCGCCATCGAAAATGGCGCGAAATTGATCGTTCTGATCAATCCCCGGGTACCTTTCTGCAACGACCAGGACACGACCTGCCTGCCCTCTCTCTCCTACGGCAAATGTTCACAGATTGATGAGCTTGGCGTGCTCTTTACATGGGAACAGGCAAAACGAATCGAGAGCCGCGAGAAGTTGATCATGGCGCTTGATCTCTATCGCCATAAACATCCCGATGTCGATATTCTGCTCTTCGAACCTGCGGCCGATGAAGCACTGCTCTTCTTCCAGGGGCCCATGTCGATTACGGCGCGCAACCAGGTGATGCAACGCGGTTACCAGTTGACTCTCGAAGGCCTGAAGAACAACTACGAAGAGCTGGCCGGAATCTTTTCCAGGCATGGCATTCAGACAACAAGCAAGAATCTCGGGCAGGCGCCCCCCTCTTGATTTTAATCATACCTGGGCTGTGCGCTGGTTGACGAAGGTAAAGCTGGCCGGTAAAGTTAATTCACCGCGGGATACTTATGAAAATTGTAT
>JAAXQF010000522.1 GCA_012974435.1 Desulfuromonadales bacterium
ATTGAGGACGGCAAGACCATTGTGGTCAGCCCCCACAAGGTCTATGGTCCGGAAAACAACGACCTGATTCTGCAGCTCAGGAAGCGCAACATCAGCAAGATCATCCTGGGAGGGATGTCAGCCAACCTTTGTGTTGAGGCCCACTTGCGCGAGTTGCTTGAGCAAGGCTTCGAAGTCACCGTGGTGAAGGACGCGACGGCTGGCGCACGGCATCCCGAGCTGGGCGACGGCTACAAGGCGGCACTCATCAACTTTGGGTATATCGCCAGCGCAGTCCTTTCGACGGATGAGGTCGAGAAGGCTATGGGTAACGGCCTGTTAGCAGCAGCTTAAAGTTTGAGCCGTGTGATGACAAACTATCATGCCAAATTCTAAGGTGGCTTAGGGCCAGCAATGGCCTTTGGCTACCGGTCATATTACGTCCAAAAATTTTGGGTGATATTTTTTTTAAAAAAGGGTTTAGGTCTATATCAAATTAATAGGTCGCATAATATAGTTAGGCCGATAAATGAAAGCATGGGAGGAAAAGAAATGAGCCAGATAACTGAAATTGCTCCTGACGTTTTTAAAATTACCACCTTTTTTTCTGAAGAGAATATTCAGTTCAATCAATTTCTTGTAAGGGATGAAGAGCCGCTTCTTTACCACACTGGGATGAAGGGGCTTTTCCCGACAGTCAAGGAAGCTGTTGCCAGGTTGATTGATCCTGCTACAATACGTTGGATCGGGTTTAGTCATTTTGAGGCAGACGAATGTGGGGCGCTTAGGGAGTGGCAGAGGATTGCGCCGGATGCGACGGCAATATGCAGCTTTGTCTCAAAGATGGTAAGCGTAGACGATGTTGTAGCGGAACGTCCTGCCAGGGCTTTGGAGGACGGAGAAGTATTTGTAACGGGAAAGTTCCGTTTCAAGTTTCTTCAGACACCACATGTGCCTCACGCATGGGATGCAGGTCATTTATTTGAAGAGAATAATGGCACACTTTTATGCTCTGATCTTTTCCATCAGAACGGTGACGTGGAAGCAGTAACAAATTCTGGCATTGTTAGCCGATTCAAAGAGATGCTGATTGAGTATCAGAAAGGACCTTTTGCCAATTACCTGCCCTATACAACCCAGACGGAGCAGATTCTAAGCCGTCTTGCCGATCTAAAGCCAAAAACGATTGCACCAATGCACGGTTCAACTTATGTTGGTGATGGTGAGTCCGCCATATATGATTTGGCGCAGGCCATGAAAGACGTGTTAGCCGGATCTGGTTGAATTCCTGTGGCCTAACATTTATAAGGCGGACGTGTATTAAACCGCGCCGCTGAAGCGCAGCGCTACAGATAACTGCAATTACTAACAGATATCAACTGCTTGATTTTTCTGTGATACCTCAATTCCATATCACAAGTCAGGTCTGAGTTGTGTTTTGGTAAGTGATCAAAGATTTTGACAAGAACGTTTTTTGTAAGATAATCTCAAGTATCTGCAATCGGTGTTTTCAGCTTAACAGTGAGCCCCAAATTAGATGATAGGTTGAAATTTGCTATTTTTTGTCCATATTGGGGTTGTTAACAAGACGTCTATTTAACATTCCTATATGGGACACAAACAAGACGTCTATTGAATATCAATTGTTAGGTTTTGCGAGAATATTCCAGCCCTGGAATTTACAATAACCCTGCGGAAAGTTCCGCAATATTACAGGAGATAAAACGATGAGTACTAATCTCAATTCCGCCAAGCAATTCTTTGAAGCTTGTGAAACAGGTAAAGGCTGGGAAGCTTGTAGTTCATTCTGTCACCCTGAAGCCACATTCTCTTCGCAAACAACAGTCTTGTCTGAAATATCCACTTTAGAAGGTTACTGCGAATGGATGAAGAACCTTTTTACCCCAGTGCCAGATGGGCATTACGATCTTAAGTTCTTTGCGGCTGATGACGCCCGAAATTCGGTAGCGGCGTTTGCGGTTTTCCATGGAACCCAAACCGGGCCGGGCGGTCCGGTACCGCCGACTGGTAAAACGATTGCTGCTGATTATGTGTACCACATGGAGTTTGAAGAAGACCGTATCAAACATATGACGAAGATTTGGAATGACACGATCAGTCTCCAGCAGCTTGGTTGGGGATGAAGCAGGATTGAAAGTTACAATTTCAAAATTTCTGCAAAATAAAAAGGAATTAAGGAATCATATCAGCAAATTAAGCCTAACAAACGCATGCAGTCGGACAAAGTGCCCGCTATGCGCGCACTTTGCCGCTGATGCGGCGCGTTAAGATACTTTCAATGTACCTGTAGGTATGGCTCTGTTGTGATAAGGTTCGATCTATCTGTAAAAAATCCGAGTGATTGAAACTGCACATATCTCCAACGTATGTAG
>JAAXQF010000372.1 GCA_012974435.1 Desulfuromonadales bacterium
CTGCTCGGCAGCTCAGGCGAACGCACCGACCTGGGGGCCCACCTGTTCGGCTTTATCTGTGGTTTTGGCTTGGGGCTGGCGGCTGAATACCTGCTGGGTCGTTACGGGCGACCCGGAGTCTGGTTCAACCGAGCACTCTGTCTGGGGTGCGGATTGCTGATGCTGCTGGCCTGGACGACAGCTCTGAGCTAGATTATTTCCTGAAGATTGATGAATCCATGTCACAACACTAGCCTTTTGGGCTTGTAAGCGATTTTGATTTGACAGAAACCCTCAATTACCATATAAATCTGCGATAATTTTTCAAGTTTTAATGAGAGGGGCACTGTTCCGCGATCACATTCCTTACAAAACAATCACCTCTGCGTTACCAATATCACTTGAAATTTTCGTTTTTTTTTTAAATCCATTGTATGGAGGAGTCTCTGAAAATGAGTAATTTTTTGTGCCGGCTGACAATGCTGGCGATGGTCTTGATGTTTGGCCTGACGTCCTTTGCCGAAGCTGCCAATCGCGCAGGCGCATTTACCCTGTCACCTATGCTGGGGACACATCTCTTCAGCCCCAGTGATGATTTCCGGAACAGCCAGTTTGTCGGTCTGAAACTCGGCTACAACTTCACCAAAAGCTGGGGCATGGAACTGGCTGGGGCCACGGGGACTATTGAAAAAAACCCGGCAGGTTCGGGCGAGTTTGACTACCACACCTTCCAGGCCGATCTGCTTTACCATTTCCAACCAGATGAAAAACTGGTGCCATACTTTGTGTTTGGTGTCGGTGGTGCCTCCCAGGAGAAGACCGTTCCGGCGACCTCTGCCAATGACGATGCGATACTCAATTTCGGCGTCGGCGCCAAATATTTCGTCACCGACTGGCTGGCCCTGCGTCTCGACGCACGCCATGAAATGACATTCAGTTCGCCTGCGGACCAGGTAAATTACAACAACTTCATCTTCGCCGGCGGACTCAGCTTCCAGTTCGGTGGCAACGGGCCAAATCTAGCGGAACTCGTGGATGCTGAAGCGACCCCCCTCAGTGCTACGCGCGACAGTGACAATGACGGCGTCATCGATTCACTCGATCTCTGCATCGAAACTCCGGCTGGGGCCGGTGTCGATTCCCGGGGCTGTGAGACGGTCGTCGAAGAGATCTCTCAACCAGTGGTCGTAGCGATCGAAATTACCGATACTGACCAGGGTGGCGTATTTAATATCGCTGACAACAACCCCAATAGCGAAACCGGCAAACCGGTCGAGGCCTCCGGCTACGGCTATAGCACCCCGGCAGTCGCTGAATTAAACCTCGAAATCTGCTTTGAGAGCAATAGCTCTATCATCGCGTCAGACTACACTGAGCAGTTGCAGAAAGCGGCCGATTTCATGAATTCTCATCCAGACAAGAGATTCATCGTTGACGGATATACCGACAGCTCCGGCCCGGCCGATTTGAATCAAATGCTGTCACAGAAGCGTGCCGAAACAGTGCGCTGGTATCTGGTTCGCGACTTCGGTGCCGACAGGTTCAGAGTTGCGGCACAAGGGTTCGGTGACAAAAAACCACTGGCCGACAACGCCACCCCAGAAGGTCGCAAGCTCAATCGCCGCGTCCTGGTAAGAGTTGCCAATTAAATTATTTGCTTAAATTGCCGCCTGCTACTTCAGCGTAGCAGGCGGCAATATTAAAAATTCCATGCAGACACAGTGGTCCAGACAAGAGCACCTGAGGGAAAATCACTCCTTAAGCAAACCCTGCGCACAAGCCTCTTCCAAATAGCTCTCCACCAGTGGCCAGAGTGCCGGTGCCCCCTCTTTGATCGGTAACATCCGCTGAATAACCCGCGCTTTCTCAATAGCGTGGATGCGCCAGGTCCCGCCGCGCGTATTGAGGTTCTGCAACAAGACCTGAAAACGGTCGAGGGAGTTGGCGAAGCCTGCCTCGGCCGTCTCGCCCGTTTCGAACTCATCCCATATGCCACGAAACTCCCCAGCCTGATCGACTGGCAGCATGCTGAACAGCTGATCGGCGGCACGGCGCTCACGCGCCTCCTTATCCTTGTTCCCCTCCAGATCAAAACAGAAGGTATCCCCCGCTTCAATCTCGATCACATCATGCAGCAAAAGCATCTTCAATACCCGTAACTGATCGAGCGCCTGCGGCGCATATTCGGCCAGCACCATCGCCATGGTCGCGATGTGCCAGGAATGCTCCGCGCTATTCTCACGCCGCGACTCGTCCATCACCAGATTCTGACGTAACACCTGCTTGAGCTGATCCAAGCGTTCAATAAAATCGATCTGCTGTTTGATGCGGTTCATATCAAGTGTCATCCGTGGCTACCTCCTGTTGAACGGACCCGGTTTATGA
>JAAXQF010000374.1 GCA_012974435.1 Desulfuromonadales bacterium
ATCACCGCAGATCGGCGCGGAACCATTCATCGAGCAGATGCTCGAAATGAGCGCTGCCATGACAGGCTATAAGCCGAGCATGATGATCGACCGGATCGAAGGACGGCCACTGGAGCTTGAAGCGATCTACGCCATCCCCTTGAAGCGCGCGGCTGAGGCCGGGGCGGCTATGCAACAGGTTGATATGCTGCATAGCCTGTTATCTGTCGGTGAACCTGCACAAAGCTGAACCTTCAATCCTGATACCTGAAACTTCTGTCTGGTGCTGCAACTGGTACAAGCGACGGCAAGGAGTAAGGCCCTCATGCGGACCACCAATCACCAGACCAACAACCACGCTCCCCATAACCTCAACCTCGGCGAGAACATTTCCACCATTGATTCCCGCAGTAGTAACGGCGGCAGAACGCCACACCTCATTACACGTGGCAGAGTTTTTTATTTTCGGATCGCCATCCCGAAAGACCTCCGTCACGCCTTTCCTCACAGAGAGATTAAACGTTCACTTAAAACTAGTAACGTCAGAGCGGCAAAAGTATTGGCTGCGGCCTATGAGGGTGAGACACAAAACCTCTTTGCCGTTCTCAGGGTTAAGTCGCTGACCATTCCGGCACCAAATTCGAGCAGCAGGTTACCTAGATGCAGCCAGACAACATCAGTAGCCCCCACTTTCACATCCAGAAAAAGCCCCCGAAGCTCCACATTTGAGTGAAGCGATCAACGAGTACATAAGGGAACGAAAACAAAGGTGGTCCCCACGGACTGAACTAGAGTTCACCGGTGCTTTCAAGCTTCTTCTCGCAATCCTCGGAGACAAGAGACTAACTGACATTGCTCGCCCGGATTGTGTTTCGTGCCGAGATGATCTGCTGGAGGGGAAGGGCAGGCAACGCCCCACCAAAGACAAGTCAAGAAGCCCCAAAACGGTCAATCAATATCTGACTCTACTAAGTAGCGTGTTTAAGTGGGCAGTAGATCAAGGATTTATGGCCAAAAACCCTGCAGACAGGCTTGCGGTACCGCTTAAAACCAGAGCATCCGACCAAAGAAAAGCTTACTCTTCAACTCAACTCAAATCCGTCATCTCAGAGTTACCGGATGCTCAAGGTAGCCATCCTGAGCGGTACTGGATACCGGTCATAGCGCTATACTCAGGTCTTCGACTTGAAGAAGTGGCCCAGTTACGCTTGGCCGACCTCATCTCCCCAGAAGACATTCTTTGCTTTAATATTGACGGAACCCACCTAAAGACAGCCACCAGCAAGAGGCTTGTACCAGTCCACCCGCAGCTTCTAAAGTTAGGACTCGCAGCATATATTGAACTCACCCGAGCAGCCACAGAGGTAAATGCCGACGATGCCTACTTGTTTCCACAGCTCCCTACTGATCGCTTTGGCCGTAAAGGGAAATTCCTCGGCGACTGGTATGCCAAATTTCTCCGGTCAAAGTGTGGTGTAATAGACACGAAGGTTACCTTTCACTCCTTCCGTCACACCTTTGCTACCGGGCTTAAACATGCTGAAGTTGACGGTCCCGTCATTGCTGAACTTCTTGGTCACACTATGCAAGGCCAAACATTTGGTCGCTATGCTAAAAAATATCGGCCCTCAATGCTCTATGCGGCGGTCTCTAAGATCGTGTTCGATTTTGACTAGTAAGGGGGAGTTAATCGCTCAGATTGAGAAGAGTAAAAGGCCGGAAGGTGGTCAACATGTCTGAGATTGTAGAGTTCGTAAGAACCCAGGTCTTTTCTTAAGGTGAACTCTCCAAGCAATCCGGAGCAACTTACCCGACATTGATCGTACGAAGCTATCTATTCAGAAATACATACAAAAACTATTTTGGGATGGTATAGGTATATTTTTTTAATGGTCTAAAATTCTCGCGACGATTCAAATACCTCCTCAACAGGAGCACAAAATGTAAGACGGCCCAACTATTTGGATATAGGTTGAGCCGCTTTTGTCTTACGGATTGTGAATTTTGAGATTGATGTTTTGAAGAATTGTCTGGGTTTGGGCAGCTTCCAATTAACAGGTGACTTTTTATGGGCGACACCATTGCATTTTTCTATCGGGGATTCGAAGATTTAAATGTTGAACTTGATACCCTTGGTTTTCCCTTCCAAGGTTGGAACAACTGTTCCGGGAGAAACAAAGAAAATCTCTTTTCCTTGACGTTTTTTCCCTGCCGTATAAGAAAGAGAGAAGGAGACAGGTTCTAGCGGTCTATATAGATCTCTTACCTCTGTACAATCATCGTAGACTAGGAGCCAAGGAAGATGAACCTCCTTAAGAAGGTCCGCGATTGCAACATGGTCAGATTGAATACTGTCTCTTATACACATCTCCGAGCCCACGAGA
>JAAXQF010000068.1 GCA_012974435.1 Desulfuromonadales bacterium
GTCGAGATAGTCACACAACCATCCCCTTACGATATATACAGCAGCAACCGCCACGGCATTATCGTATCGTGCCGGAACTTGTCTAGGACACCAATGCAACCCTGATGTTCGACAGCGACACCTTCAAGATCCGTTAATGACTTGAAGGCTTCGCCTCAAGCAGTCCAAGCCTCCTTAACAGCGCGCCGATTGTCGTACCTTGAACCAGGAGCGAAAAGAGCACCACGCCCAAGGTGAGGTCAAGCATGAGCACGCGGTGCTCAAAATCATGTGGCAGGCCCAGTACCAGCGCGAGCGGGATGGCTCCTTTCAATCCACCCCAGAACATCACTGCCCGTTCAGGCTGACTGATCGGCTCGGCTTTAGACATTTTGTTGCCCAGTGGCACCAGACCGTAGATGATCAGCAGCCTGGCGATTGTGACAACGACTATGGCTATCAATATGTAGACAAAGTTCTCGCGATAGTGCGTCAAGTCTTCGAATAGATGGTATTCAGTGAGACCGATAAGAAGAAAAATCAAGCTGTTAGCCACAAAGGCGGCATACTCCCAGAAGGCCCTGACGTGATGCCGCATTTGCCCATCGAAGACCTTGTCCGCACGCCAGGCCGCAACAACACCTGCCCCCACGGCGGCCAGGACGCCCGATAAATGAAACACGTGTTCGGCCACGATGAACGCGAGGTAGGCCAACACCGAGGTCAGGGCAATCTGCACCAGATGGTCACTGCGTTCCAGACCGATGATCCAAAGCACAATGGCGGATAATACGACGCCAATCGCAAGACCGCCGAAGAACACCACCAAAAATTCGAAGACGCCATTCACCAGCAGTTCAGAACTGACGGAGCCACCGGTAACCACTATGCCCAGAATAATGTTGAACGTAACGATCGCAGTGGCATCATTGAACAGACTCTCGCCTTCAACCAGCGTACTCAGCTTGGCGGAAACCCCGAGCTCCTTAAACAAGGCAATAACTGCCACGGGATCCGTTGCGGAAATAAGCGCCCCAAAGAGTAGCGCGACACCTATGGGGAGTGGTGTGAAACTGCTCATTGAGATACCGACAATCACCATTGAGATCAGCAATCCAACCGTCGCGAGCATCAGAATACCCGGCAGGTTTTTGAGCAGAATGTCGGTGTGAATATTAATAGCCGCTTCGAAGAGCAACGTTGGCAAAATCAGAAACAGAATGAACTCCGGCGTGAGTCTTACCGCACGCAACGGTTGCAAAAATTCCACATCGGCCGCGGCAAACCCCAGCGCGATCCCCACCAATACAAGGCCGACGGTATATGGAAGATGGATACGCTTTACAACGATTGCGGAAAGCGCCGCGATGAACAGCAAGCCCACCACGATGACGAGCGGCGTTAGAAGTGTATCTTCGTGCATAGCAAGATCCTCACAAGACATCTAAGCCTGCGTCAATATGTCACATACTTGTCAGCTGATCTGAATGATAGCATCCGCAAGCAGCTGCATTTATCGGCAGCATAAAAACCGGAGTACCGGAAAAAAATCAAGCACTTTTTCGAAAATTGGAGTCTGGCCTAATGCCATTAACTTAACGATAAGCTACTGAACCAGCGGTATTCTTCTTGCAATCTCGAATTCCACGACGGCGTGGATCTTACTCTCCAGTTGATAGAAACGAGCAACTTTCTTGTCCGGCAAAACCCCCCGGATTTTTGACAAATAGGATTGACGCAGTTTCTGATAGTCTGAATCGATTGACAGACTATTATCCAGCAGAGACTTCGCCGTTTCATCGGACATGGACTCATAATTGGCGGCAAATTTTTCAATCAGTTTGCCTTTTCGATTAACAAGGGTTTCGAGCTCCGACTGATAGGCATCATAGATCGGCCAGAAGGTCTTTGCTTCCGATTCGGTCAGTTGCATGTTGGTGGCGATAAATAGTTTTTTGTCAGTGCGGATTTTTTCCTTCACGATTTCCATGTTGTCGGCCGGTGTGTTTTGGGCTGCCGCAGATCCCACAAAGCCGATCATCATAAATACCAGTACCATACAAATGTGTTTAGTCATTTTATCCTCCTTTAATTTGCTAAAATGGTTGCTGATTAAATACGCTATGTTGGGTTATAGCCGGCTTTTGTAATAGATAATTTGGGGGATTTGTACTAAATTAGGATAAACAGGTCGCGTTTAGGGTAGACAGTTTCCAAAATTTGTGGTCATTAATGCGGAACCTGGTCCGCAAGGATTTCTAATTCTGTTTGTTGTAAATCCCTTGCCTGTTGTGTGATGGAAGGCTTGGCTATTATGTTCGTAACCCTTCTGCTCATATTTCCCGTTGGAGCCCGGGCAATATCCCGATTTACTG
>JAAXQF010000074.1 GCA_012974435.1 Desulfuromonadales bacterium
GCACATCCTTGTGCATCACCCTCCGGGCAACCTTCGGTTGTGCAAACCGGCTATCCTGCCGGTTTGTCGCTCTGGACTCCTAGCAGGCTGTTGAAAATCACTCTGATATAGGCAGAGCGCCTCTTCAATAGCTGTTTGTCCGGCTAACAAGGCAAGTTTTTACTCGAAATTCGCTTAAATATGATCAATATGCGGGTTATATCCGGCATTTCGACGGATTAACCCTGCAAATTCTTCATCCGTGTCAGATTCCAACCGATCATCGTCAGCATAAAGACACTGTTCACTTTGGCTAAACTGCGAACTTTCACCTGACGAATTAGGCCGACCGTTTTGCCCCAGCCAAAGGGTTCTTCCACTCGCTTGCGGGTTCTTTGGCTGATTGCATAACCAAGGTGGCGGCTGGTTCGACCATCGATGGCGGAACCACCTGGGCGTTTGTCGTTGCGTGCGACATGAGGCGTGATTTTCATTGCCCGACAGCCGGCGACAAACCCTGCCGTATCGTAATTCTTATCGGCGCCGACTGTTTTCTTGCCCGAGCCTGGCAGCTGTGCAAGCAATTCTGTAGCTACCTCCCGTTCAGCTTTGCCGGTGGCCTGACTGGCGGCGGCTTTAACAATCAAACCATTGCGGTTTTCCATCACCGTATGCCCCATGTATGAAAGCTTTGCTTCTTTACCTAGCCCTTTTTTAGCCAGCCGTGCATCGCCATCGGTTTTTGATTCATGGGTCTCATTACTTCGTTTTTCCCCGTGAAAATTGGCCTCAGCATTGCGGCCACCTCCCGCAGGGCGGTCGTCGTCATCCTTTGGACGGAAGCTCTTTTGAGAAGCCCATGCCTGGATAAGCGTGCCATCAACGCTGAAGTGATCTTCAGAAAGCAGCTGCTTTTTTCTGGCCAGATTAACCACTTCTTCGAATAGCTCGGTAATGACGTCATGCTCCAGCAAACGCCCTCGGTTGGCGGTGAACGTCGAATGATCCCAGACTGAATCGTCGATGGTTAGCCCTACAAACCAGCGATAAAGTAGATTGTAGTTAATCTGCTCAACTAACTGCCGCTCACTACGAATGCTGTAGAGCACCTGAAGTAACTGGGCGCGGATCAGTCGTTCCGGCGGGATAGACTCCCTGCCACCGGTGGCATAGATGCCATCGAATAACCAACTCAACCGTTTCATGGCTTCATCAAGCAGTACCCTAATCGAACGCAATGGATGGTCAGCGGGTACAAACGCCTCCAGTTGGACAGTCGTAAACAGAGACTCCTGAAAGATATCTTCGCCACGCACAGATTAAGATCCTGGATAAGTTATAGAGTCGGGCATTGTATCCCGCCCAGTATTTTCGGGGGATAAAATCCACAGCCTGCTAGTGCACAGAAGCAAGCATTCCCATGTAGCCAGCCCCAGTGAGGCATATCCAGCGGGCCACTCACCGGCCCTATTTGCTCATTTACCCAGTTTGCTTCAGCCTGTCGCTCTAGGAAGTGCACATTGAACAAAAACACACAGACATATCATCAGGTGATATACTCGGATCGAAAGATGGAGCTCGACCACGGAATTGAAAACTTACTGGATCTCGACGGGGAGATCTTTGAAGCTGACGAAGAGCTGGAATATTACGCCCACTTTGATGTGAAGCGTGTGGAGCCCACTGAAGGCAGGCCTCACGGCATCAAATACTCGTTGACGCTTCACGATAAATGGAATGATCGCTTACTGGGATTCGATAATGCCCACCCTATCCAGGAAGAAACGAAGAGCGGCTTCATTCGGCATCGGACGCTGAAGAAATACGACCACAAGCACAAATTTAAAGAAGTAGCGGTGATCACACCCTACGAGTACGAAACAGCGGAAAAGCTCTTAACCGACTTCTGGATTTATGTGGATGAGGCGATTGAGCTGGATAGCAAGAGGAGGAAGTGATGAGAAAATTGGTAATCGGGGTCGCATCAAAAGCTTTTGTCCGAAAGCGCACTATCGATATTGCGGCTGGCCGCATCAAGTCAAAAGACACTGACCCTAAGATATGGGTGACTTCAATGGAGTCCGTGGGTCGTTTGCTGAATGCGGATAACCTCTCCATGATCGACACGATCCGCGAGAAGCACCCCGCTACGATTTCGGACTTGGCTAAACTAATGAAGCGTGAGCAGAGCAATGTCTCTCGAACGCTCAAGCGAATGGCTGAATTCCATATCGTGGAGTTTGATGAGGCCCACGGCAAGAAGACGCCAATCGTTACCTGGGATGAAATCTCGATCATCCCGATGCCGCTAGCTGCATAACTGTAGTGCATAGTGAACTTGGCCTCCTGATTAGAGGTGATAGCATCACCTCAT
>JAAXQF010000605.1 GCA_012974435.1 Desulfuromonadales bacterium
GCGTTACCACATATAGGAATGGTGCCGATCTCGGAAAGCAACCACATAACTTTCTTTACACGTGCAAATGAAAGTAAGAAAAGTTACAGGAACTTCTTTTGTCATTAATCTGAGGACGGCTCATGTGAGCCGTCCTTTTTAGTTGTACGATCAATTGCCTTTAGCCAAGGATTTCCTTGAGGTCTGCTTCGGCAGTTGTGATCGGGCCAATGTTGTAATTCTCAACCAGGAAGTTGAGCACGTTCGGCGTAATGAATGCCGGCAGTGTTGGTCCGAGTTTGATGTTCTTGATGCCGAGGTGCAGCAGGGTCAATAGGATGGCAACGGCTTTCTGCTCATACCATGAGAGAACCATGGAGAGAGGTAGATCGTTGACGCCGCACTCGAATGCGTCTGCAAGGGCAAGGGCAACCTGGATAGCGCTATAGGCGTCGTTGCACTGACCGACGTCGAGCAGGCGAGGGATGCCACCGATGTCACCAAGGTCGAGCTTGTTGAAGCGGAACTTGCCACAAGCGAGAGTCAGGATAACGGTATCCTTCGGGGCTTGCTCGGCAAAATCAGTGTAGTAGTTACGGCCGGATTTGGCACCGTCGCAGCCGCCGACCAAGAAGAAATGCTTGATTGCGCCGGCTTTAACACCTTCGATGACCTTGTCGGCAACACCGAGGATGGCGTTGTGACCAAAGCCGGTCAGGATCTCCTGACCTGGAGCGTCTTCTAAACCACCGCACGCTTGGGCTTTAGCGATAACTTCAGAGAAGTCCCAACCATCAACATGCTTGACGCCAGGCCATTGTACCAGGCCCCAGGTGAAGAGACGGTCAACGTAACTGTCTGCAGGCTTCTGGATGCAGTTGGTGTTGAAGATGATGGCACCTGGGAACGCGGCGAACTCTTTGTGCTGGTCTTGCCATGCACCACCATAGTTAGCGACCAGGTGAGAGTACTTCTTCAGGCCGGGGTAGCCGTGAGCTGGCAACATCTCGCCGTGGGTGTAGATGTTAATGCCTGTGCCTTCGGTCTGCTTAAGCAGCTCTTCGAGGAACTTGAGGTCGTGGCCGGAAACCAGAATGCCTTTGCCTGCCTTGGTACCCAACTGAACAGGAGTTGGAACCGGGTGGCCGTAAGCTTCAACATGGGCCTGGTTGAGCAGCTCCATGGTGACGTAGTTGATGCGACCAGCTTCCATCGCCAGGCCAACGTTGGCCATCAGGTCTAGGCTGTCGTCGAGCATTGCGGCCAGGGCTTTGTGAGTGTAAGCGTAGATGTCATCAGACTCTTTGCCGAGGATGCGGGCATGGTCAGCATAAGCAGCGTAGCCTTTGATGCCGTACATGATGATCTCGCGGACCGAGTGAATGTCGGCATCGACGGTGAAGTCTTTTACGCCGTGCAGTTGACCCAGTTTGACTTGCTCATCAATCGATGCAGGCAGTGCCCAGTCTTGGGCTGCCGCAGGAACGGTACCATCATAAGCGCCGGCCAGTTGCTTGGCCTTGCCGCGCAGACGAACACCCTCAGTGATAAATTTGGAGACCGCCTCAGGATCGAAGTCGACGTTGGTGACGGTGGTGAAGAGGCCGTCGATCATGAAACGATCGATTTCCTGATCTTTGGCACCATTTGCACGAGCTTTGTCGGCCCAGAATGCGATGCCTTTCATGGTGTAAACCAACAGGTCTTGCAGGGCGGCTACGTCAGGTTGTTTGCCGCAGACACCGATCGCTGTACAGCCGGTTCCTTTGGATGCTTGCTCACATTGGTAACAAAACATTGACATGGGATTTTCCTCCGTTAGGTTCGTTGAGTTAAGGTTTTGTTCAGTCGTGACAAAACTTGATAACTTTAACAGGTTTTTGGCAATTGTCTTTCTGTTTTAGTGCTATGATTTGCTATACTTTTGAATCTATTCGCATAACTTGATGTGACAATAACCCATCGCTTACCTGGATGGATTTGACAGAGGTCAAGAAAATGAAAAATAAGTGGCGCGTGGCGAGTTGCGCGTGGCGGGAAATGCAAAGACCCAACAAATCATATGAATGCAGTTTTATCCTTTATGAATGATTTTTTGCTCGTGAATTTGATCTTTCGCGCCACCCGCCACCCGCTACAGTATTAAGAGGTCCTATGCCAAAATACTGGTTGATGAAGTCTGAACCTGATTGTTTCTCCCTTGATGACTTGCAACAGATGCCGAACATGACGGAACACTGGGACGGGGTGCGTAACTATCAGGCCCGGAACCTTATGCGTGACACTATCAAGGTTGGTGATGGCGTGCTTTTTTATCACAGCAATTGCAAGGTACCGTCGATTGTTGGTTTGGCGAAGGTGGTGCGTGAAGGATATTCGGACCATACAGCGCTTGATCCACGCGAGAAGCACTTTGATCCCAAGTCGACGGATGAAAAGCCAATATGGTGTATGGTCGACGTTCAGTACCTTTGTCATCTTCCGCACCCTTTAAGTCGAGATGCGCTGCGTCAACATCCGATTCTCAGTGGCATGGGCGTCTTACGCAAGGGCAACCGCCTGTCGGTTCAGCCAGTGTCTGCTGAAGAGTGGCAAACCGTCCTTTCCATAAATGGTGTAGATGAGCCATTGTAAGCAAATGCGTCAAACTTGAAGTCTGGTGGTTAAAGAATGAACTCTGTTGTGGTTGGGGTGTGTAAATGAATAAATGGCTGAAAATATTGTCCGGTATCGCCGCTGTCCTGATTCTTCTTGTTATCGCTTTGATTGTGCTGGCGACTGTGTTGATTACACCTGAGAGGGTGAAAGAAACAATTCTGCCACTGGCTGAAGAGAACATTCATCGCAAGATTGAACTTGGTGACATTGAGGTCAGCCTGCTCTCAGGCATCGAGATCCACGGGCTGAAGCTCTATGAGAAGAACGGCCAGGATCTGTTCGTCTCTACCGATATGGTCAGGCTCAAATACCAGCTTTTAGCATTGTTGGCGATGAAGGTCGTTATTGACGAGGTCCGCCTGGAAAAGCCGAATATCAGGGTCGTTCGATTTAAGGATGGGCAGTTCAATTATAGCGATCTGATCGATGAGGCGGACTCTGAACCTACATCTAAAAGTACTCAGCCTCAAACTCCACAAGACAGTAAACCGGCGAGCAGCGAGATCGACCTTCCCCTCAGCCTGCTTGTCTCAAGCCTGCTCCTTCAGGATGGGCACCTGGTCTTCCTTGATCATGTCCTGAATGACAAAGCGCCTTATCGTTATGAAATCTCTGGCTTACAGGTTGCTGCAAAAGGTGTATCACTCACCGGGAAGATACCACTCTCGGTACAGTGCCAACTCAACGAAAGCCCTTTGACTCTTGATGGGCACATCAACCTGCAGCCTTTCAGCGTGGACTTCGACATCGCAATGAAGGATCTGGACGTTGTCGCATTCAGCCCCTATTTCAAGGAAAGCCTGCCCGGCAATCTGGGTGGGGCGAAACTTTCTCTTGAGTCAAACCTGCTTGGAACCTTCGAAGATTTGGGCTTGAAGGGCTCAGTATCTCTGGCGGACCTGGATCTGCTCCTCGACGCCATGCCGGAAGCCCCTCTGGAAAATGCCGCAGTGAATGTCGACTTCGATATCTTGCTGGCGCACAAGAAGGACCTTCTGCAGATCAATAGTTTCTCCCTCGACTTTAACGGTATCAAGGTTGGGGCTGTTGGTAAGGTCGCCTCTATTCTTACCGAACCGACTCTCGATATTACCCTCTCGGTTCCTGATTTAAAAATCCGTCAGGCGATCGATGCTGTACCGCAGAGCCTTGTCGGTGATGTCAGTTCCCTTGACCCAGCGGGTTCCCTCTCGGTAGAGGCCTCTTTGGCAGGCTCCCTTGATAACCCTCAATCTTTATTGAAATCGGCACAGGTTGATCTGGAAGATGTTCAGGCGACGGCAGGGGGGCAACGTCCTGCTTTTTCCGGACGTTTGCTGCTGAGCGGTGATCATCTTAACTCTGAAGGGTTACAGGTTCGTCTCGGTGATAATAATGCTGACATTAAGCTCACGGCCAGCCGACTCTTTACCCCACCGGTGGTTGTTACTGCGGATATTACTTCAAAGAGATTCCTGCTTGAGCCCCTCCTGTTGGGCAGCGCGTCACCGGTTGCCGCCGCAGAAGAGGTGACAACTGTGTCGAGCAAGGGGCAGGGCGACGATGAGGAGCTTGGGCCCTTTGATATCCCGGTTCATGCGACCGGATCCATCTCGGTGGCTGAGGCCCTCTGGAAAGATTTGACGATCAGGGATTTCATCGCCCGCTATGAACTGAAAGATAACATCTTCAAACTTTCACAGATGGATGGCAATGTGGCTGGTGGCTCGTTCAGTTCCACTGCAAGTGTCGATCTTAGGAAGAAAGGCCTGGCGTACAGCGCAAACCTTGGTTTAAATGCTGTTCAGGCGGATCCGTTGCTGACCGCCTTCCTCCCGAAAGCGGCAGGAAGCCTGCTCGGAGCTATGAATCTGTCATTTGATCTGGATGGCCGTGGCTCTCAGTGGAAATCTCTTAGCCGTAACCTCACTGGTGCTGGAGATATGCTGGTCTCCGACGGGCGTTTGGCCAGCCCGGGTCTGGTCAAGGGCTTCAGTTCTGTTGTGCAGCTTTCGGATCTTAAAGATATCCAGTTTGAAAATTTCAAAGCTCAGTTCAAGGTTGTTGATGGAAAGGTTCAATTGGACAGCCAAATTATCAGCGAACTACTCAAGCTTTCTCCACAAGGCTCGGTCGGTTTGGATGGCTCTCTGGATTTGGGCCTTGATACACGTCTTAGTCCTGAACTTTCTGCCAGGCTCGATAAAGGCGGCAGCGTCACACGTTACCTGGAAGATCAGGACGGTTGGACACAGCTGCCGTTATTGCTGACGGGAGACTTTTCATCGCCCCGGTTCGGCCTTGATCCGAAAGGAATCAACCGTCAGGCGAGTAAAGCTTTGGGTCAGGAGCTAAATCGTCAGCTTGATAAACTATTCAAATTGAAAGACAGTAACAGTACAACCGAGGATCAATCCGGAGGAGAGGCTGAACCTGCGGAGGATCCGGGCCGTAAGCTGTTACAGGACTCTCTACAGAAACTCTTTGGCAATTGACAGTTGCTCAAGCCTGAGTTACAAACGAAGGCAAACAGAGGAAGGCACTATTTATGAGTGGTATCAAGTACTTCAGTGGTTTTGAAGTTGTTCGCGCCGCAAAGGAAGTCGAAAAGAATGGCCATCGTTTTTATTCGACCATGTCAGAGAGAGCTTCCGATCCGACGTTGAAAGAGCTCTTCTCCTGGTTGGCTCAGGATGAAGTTGAGCATCTCAAACGCTTGACTCAATTGGAGGCAAAGTATCAGGACGGCGCAATTGTTGAGTATGAAGAAGAGTTCCTGCCATACTTGAGCCAATTCTCCGACACGAAAATTTTTCCTGATGCGGAACAGCTCGAGGCGGTTTTGAAAACGGACACGGCTGATATCCAGGCTCTTGATCTTGCGATAGAAGCAGAAGAGAAGTTCGCTGAATATTTTCTCAAGGCCAGTTCTCTTGCTCTGGCTGATGATGGTAAAGAAGCTTTCGGTTGGTTGGCCGGTGAAGAGCTCAGGCACGCAAAGATCTTAAAAGAGCGTCGCGCTAAATTTGCCGGAGAGTAATCTGCTTTTTCTTCAATGAAATTATTCAGGCAATCTTGATCTTTGGGGGATGGTATGGCGGAAAACCGTTATAAGAAGCGCCACCGTAAACGGATTTCACTCAACTTTGGTATCAGTGAGGCAGAAAAGTTCGGCTTTACTGACGATATCAACCATGATGGGCTATTTATTCGTTCAGCAGTCTGCGCCAAGCCCGGTGTTACCATCAAGGTAGAGATCAAGCACGAGTCTGGCTTGATTGCACTCTTGGGCGAGGTGCGTTGGGCTAAAAAGGTCCCGCCCAACATTCTACACAAGCTCAAAGGCGGGATGGGAGTGCAGATTATCTCTTTCCTGTCCGGCGAAGAGCTTTATCATGCTCTGTGTGATGAACTTGTTGAACAGCGGGGATCATGACAGGTGATCGCTTTTTCTCTTAATGTTTGAGCACAATAAAGTGAAAGGCCTGCCGCTTGACGCGCAGGCCTTTATTTTACCTATCCTTATGTCCCTAATCACGGGCATTTCCGGCGTCGAAACCCGCCGGTTCGTTTGAAACTATTGCAATGATCGGGCTTAGAATCGATAGGCGAACCTCCTTGCAGGGGGTTGAAGATCTAAGCAACGTTGCTTCAATTTCAGTATAACCGTTATTTAGTTATTTACACCCCAAACATAAGCTTTTTTATTATCTGTCCTCGATGTGGGAGAAGTTGAGTCTTATACTGCGAAAGATTGGATTAAATTAATTGTATTTGGTTGTTGACAGGTCTAATGCTTAGTCTATTTTTTAATAATAAATAGTATCTGCGTACTTGGGTTTATTAAAAGTATTTTGTGCTTCGTGAGGGGGCAACTAAACGTAAAAGCCATCCCTATCGTAAGGTAGGTGCGGAAAGCTGCGGATCCGCCTACAAAAACTTCTTCGGACAGCCGGGTTGCCATCATATTGGCCCCGGCTTTTGTCTTTTCCGCCGGGGAAATGCAACGGGAAGGAGGTTCCTATGGACGTTTTTCTGTTAAGCATCATCAGTTCATTTGTGCTCTTCGCTGTACTGCTGCCACTCTTTGGGGTTTGTCTTGGTCTCTTCTGCTATTACGTATTACCGTATGTCTTTGGCGGACTTGTTGCGGCGATACTCCTTGTGCTCACAGGTGTGAAAATCCTGCTGGCTTTATGGGCCTGGTGTCTGGCTCTTCTTTGGGCTTCTTCTGTGGTGTTCGTTAAAATGAGATTTCGCCATATGGGTGAAGAGATCGAGCATTATCGTGCAGCTCATACCATACTGTTGTGTGGGGGGCCGTATCGCCGTAAGCGCAACGAGCTGCGTGAAGCTTTTGCCGGTGAAGGTGAGATTTAGGTCTGCTTGGAGTTCTGACGGCACTAAATAGCCTCGAGGTTTAATTCTCCTGGTCGGAAGTCACTCTACGTGCCTCTGTATTAAAGGCAGTTTTCTTGGTTCGTCTATTACCAGCCTTCATGATTCAACAGAAGCTCACAGATGATCTCTGTGCATTCGTGGTCAAGGTCAAGAGTCAGGCCACTTAAAGATTTGTGACATTCGATTCGATACGCCAGCTCTTCTCCCCACGCTGGGTCGTAAAAACTGACCATGGCTGCCAGGAATTGCTCTTCCCCCTCGCTCTCTTCTTCGAAAAGAGCTTCTATCGTCTCTTTTAGGGGGGTTAGCTTTTCTTTTGTCCGGGCTGTTTCAGGTGAGCCGGGCCCAAAGAACTGCGGGCCTAGAAATTCAATGCCATGCTTCCAGGCATCGAGGAAACGCGCACGTTTCTGGTCCGACTGCTGCAGTACATTCAGCACATTATCTTTGTGCATGAGCCACCTCACTTGTTCTGTACGGGAGCCTTTACTGGTTTTTAAAGATATTTTAACAGAGAAAAGTGATTGTGCGTGGTGGTGGGGATATTTTATGGGGACACAATTCGAATGACATTGCGTCCCCACAAATAAAGAGAGAACTTTTATCTTGTTACTGTGATCTCTACGTTGAGCTCTTCGGCAACATCGTCGAGTCCTTCTTCGATAGATTCTGGCGTTGCACCTCCGGTGAGATGAATATGGATATCCATCAGGTAAAGCGAGGTTCCGCTCTCCGGGGTCGTTTTGACGATGGATTTGAGGTCGATTATGTTCAATGAATTGTCGGCTAGATATTGGCTGATCTTGTAGACGATACCGGCCTGGTCCAATCCCTCAACACGAATGGTAGCGATGGCCGCATTGGACTGGCCGACGGCACTACGCTCTTTAAGCGGTCGGATGAAGGCTGAGATGCTCTTGGTCTTTTCCATCTCTGCACAACGATCCAGAAGCTTTGCCTCAATTTTCTCGTCGCTTGATGAGAAGAGCAGGTTGATCGTGAATTCATCAGACAGCATCGACATGGTGGTGTCTTCAAGGTTGCACCCGGTTTCATAAAGCACGCTGGTTACGTCGGCAACAATGCCAGGTCGGTCTTTGCCAAAAGCGGTCATGATATAACGGTTTTGCATCGGTCCCTCCGTCCATTATTCTGATTAAACAATCAAAGATGTTTCATTCTCGCACTTTCTGTTGATTACTTCAATCGCTTGTCTGTGTGTGTTAATGCTTCCCGCTTCTATGACTGGAATATGAGCCGTAAAATCTCGAAATCTCTATTTCATTACACACTCAAAGTCTGTTCTTTATGGTACTCTTACAACATTGACACATGACTAATTCTTACTGGGAGATTTTTATGAGTGAGCAGAACGAAGAAAAAGTAGAACAGGAAGAAAAAGTGGAGCAGGAAGAAATAGGTCGTTACGAGAAATTGGCGTCAAGGACAGCTGATCTTCTTGAAGAAGGCAAAAAGACTTTTGATGAAGCTCTCAAGAAGGCTAAAGAAGAGCTTTCTTCAGCCGGTGATTTTTCGCGTGAGCAAGCGGACAAGCTTGGCGAATATGTGCGCCGCGATTTAAAGGAAAATGCCGACAAGGCCAAAGACGCGGTCATGAAGGCTGTAGAGCCGCAACGCCTTGCTGCAGGCGTGCAAAGCGCCTTCTCGAGAATTCTGACCAGCGCAGCTGAAACGCTCACCGAACTTGCTGAACGCTCGGAGAAGGTATTGGAGTACAAGACTGGCGAAATTACCAGCCCCGGGACCTTGACCTGCAAAGACTGCGAGGCTGAAATGCACATGACCAAGACAACTCGTATCCCTCCGTGCCCCAAGTGCCACAAAACGCTTTTCCGTAAATCGTATTAATTGTTACACGGTAAGGCTGGATGTAGGATTTTTGTGCTTTTCGACTTTGCGCTGGCAAGATAAGCACCATGGGCTTTTCGTCAAATGAGGAGAATGCCCGTTAAGAAGAAGTTTAAGGACGTATTTGATGAAGATTGAGTGGTACCCGGGGCACATGGCGAAAGCCAAACGGCAGATTGCCGAAGTGATGCCGAAGATCGATGTGGTGATTGAAGTTCTTGATGCGCGTCTTCCTGTTTCCAGTGCGAACCCGATGTTGGAAAAGCTACGTGGACAAAAACCCTGTATCAAGGTTCTGAACAAGAGCGATCTTGCCGATCCTGAAGTGACCGCAGCCTGGGTCAAATATTTTGACCAGATGGCGGGCGTCAAGGCGATTCCTATCGAAGCCAACAACCGCTCCGTTGCTGCACAGATCCCGAAGCTTTGCCGTATTATCGTCCCACATAAAGGTGTCCCTGGCAAAACCTTGCGGGCCATGGTGGTCGGCATCCCTAATGTTGGCAAATCGACCCTTATCAACACCCTTGCCGGCAAGAAGATGGCACGAGTTGGTGATAAACCAGCCATAACGACCTGCCCGCAGCAGATTGACCTGCGTAATGGGATTCACCTGTCTGACACCCCTGGTCTGCTCTGGCCGGATATTCGAAATCAGAGGAGTGCTTATCGCCTGGCGGCCAGTGGTGCCATAGGCGATGGCGGGATGGATTACGAAGGCGTGGCTTTGTTTGCCGCAGAGTACCTGATGGAGTGCTATCCCAAACCTCTTGCCACCCGTTACAAGTTTGACACCTTGCCAGAGAATGCAGTTCTGTTACTTGAGCAGATTGGTCGCAAACGTGGTTGCCTGGTCTCTGGTGGACATGTCGACCAGCTCCGAGCCGCAGAACTCCTCCTGCGCGAGTTGCGCTCGGGATTGATCGGTCCGGTCAGTCTGGAAAGACCGGGTGATGACGATTTTACCGAGCCCGGGAAGAATCATGACAGCAGATAGACTGGAAGAGTTACTTGAACTCGGGCAGGCTCCCGTGGTGCTGGATGTTCGTAGCGGTCTCGAATTCAAGTCCGGTCATATCAAGTGGGCTATTCATGCGCCTCTACCCAGTTTACTAAAGAGTACGGCAGCAGCAGTTAATCAAAAATCAGATTCTCTGGTGATTATCTGTGAACACGGACCCCGCGCACAGTTCGCTGCGATGTACCTCAAGTTCAGAGGCTATAAGTCGGTTGAATTGCTCGATGGGCACATGTCGCGATGGCGGGGTTCGAATCGACCGATGGAATATGCTGCTTGATATTGAGTTATTTCTTTATGAGAAGTTTGAAAAGGACGAACATCCCGATCACGGCGGCAATATACCAGT
>JAAXQF010000243.1 GCA_012974435.1 Desulfuromonadales bacterium
GATCGGCCAGCGGAATCAGGGAACGGTCGTGACCGTCGATTTAAGTGTTGATGTCGATAGCCAGATTCCACAGGGAAAACAGCAGCGGCCCTTTGCAATTGCGGTGGTGATTGGTAATCAGAACTATGCCCGCCAGAATCGCGGCATTGGTGATGTGAGTTATGCAGGCCGAGATGCCGAATTCATGAAACGTTACCTGATTCAGGTGATGGGCTTTGCCGAGAAGAACATCATCTTCCGCACCGATACCACCAGCGGTGATCTGCGTAATATCTTCGGCACGCGCGAAAACCCCAAAGGGCGGCTGCATAACCGGATTATGCCAGGCGAATCAGAAGTGTTCGTCTATTACACCGGTCATGGCGCGCCCGGCCCGGACGGCAAGAGTGCCTATCTGGTACCGGTCGATGCCGAGGCCGACTATATCGCTAACAACGGTTATCCGCTTGATCTGTTTTATAGTTCCTTGTCCAGCTTGCACGCGAAAAGCCTGACCGTAGTGCTTGACGCCTGTTTCTCGGGCGATTCACCGAGCGGGGCGTTATTTAAAAACATCAGCCCGGCGATGGTCAAAAATGTGCGCGCCTTGCAAGAGGTCGCTAATGGGGTGGTCTTCTCCAGTGCCGACAAGGATCAGGTTGCAACCTGGTATCCGGAGAAACGTCACAGCCTGTTTACCTACTTCTTCCTGAAGGGCTTAGGCGGTGCAGCAGACAGTGACAAGAACAAGAAGATCACTGCTGGTGAGCTGAACGCTTATCTGGCGAAATATGTCCCCTTCACCGCACAGAGGGAGTCAAATCGTAAGCAGACGCCGTTGATGGTCGGCAATGAGTCGCTGGTGATGGCGAGTTTGAAATGATAATTTGAAAAAAATGCACAGCCTTCGATAGGTTAGTTGTCAAACACTTTTAACTGAGATTTTTCAAAAAGGGAGATAAACATGAAGTATTCAATGAAGCAGGCAGGGGTGAAATGGACGTCTATCATAACTCTTTCTTTGGCCCTACTTTTGTTAGCCGGCCAAGCATTTGCTGCACCGGTAAGGATTGTTGTTTTACCCTTCTACGCAGAAGAGGGCGTTGACGCATCCCGTGGTGGTAGTGCCGAGGAGCATTATCGCCGCACCATGCGTTTTATCAATAATCATCTCGGTCGTGATGGTTTTGAAGTCATCAATCCTTTTGCCAAAGAGAACATCGAGCGCGAGTTTGATCGTGTAATGGAGCGTGCACGGGAAGACTCTGTTCTGGCGAGCCGCGAACTCTGTGAAAAGTACGGGGTTGATGCCGCTTATATCGTTTGGATGAAGCTTAAAATCAAGACGACTGCTGATGGTTACAAGAAGGCCACGGTCATTCTGGATGGCGAAGGATACGATGCTGGTGGTCGCGACCTGGGTGCCGGGCTGAGTGAAGTATACAAGGTGACCCGGCGAGATCGTGATGAAGCGATCGTCCAGGTCGAAAAATGGGTTGGTGATCTGGTTGGACGCAAGCTGACCACCTGGCGTGGTGAACAGGGTGATAACCTGGCGGTTGTGACCCCACAATCATCCTCGGCAACCAATGGTGCCTCTTTGCAGCAGAATATCCGCGCACATCAGGACACCATTGAAGTCCGTTTGGATGGCGCGACTCAGTACGAAGAAGCCGAAGTCTTTGGTAAGGTCGTCAACACCGTCAATGGTGTCGTCGAGGCCAGCCGGACTGGGTCACGCATGACTCCGAACAATCCTCAGGGCAGCTATTCGGCCTGGCGTCTCCAGATTGAAGGCACCGAGCCCTTCCGCTTGCAGGCTAATATCATGAAGATGATCAAGGATGTTGTTGCCGCAAATGGTGACATTACCCTCAAGGGTGTACCTTATCGTTACACCGCTGATGAAGTCGCTATGCTGCGCGGGATGCGTACCGGTAAAACCAATAGCCGCTCGATTCAGTTTGTCATCGACCGCAACCTGACCATGGCCAAAGAACAAGCTGGAAAAAAGGGTTTTGAATAAAAGGTTCAGACAGGGACTAAGCTGATGGGAACGTTAGGCCAATTGATCACTGCGCATGAATATGCCGAGATCGAGAAGATCTCAAAGGTGGTGTACTACCGCTATTGCAGTCGCAGCCATGATGTGCAGCTGGAGCAGGATGACCTGATGCACCATGGGGTGATCGGCTTGCTGGAAGCGCGCAAGAAATTCAGCGCAGAAAAAGGTTCCTGGCTGCCCTATATGAAGTTGCGGGCGCGTGGTGCCATGCTGGATGAAATCCGCAAGCTGGCTCCGGTCGGGCAAGAGGATTACCAGAAGGTCAAACAGTTAGAAGAAGCCCGCTACGCCCTGCAGAAAC
>JAAXQF010000250.1 GCA_012974435.1 Desulfuromonadales bacterium
TTCTAAAACTTTCTGTTTAATATTGTGCATGTTGATATGCACCTTCGTTCTGTTTACCATCAGCTGTTCAAAGCAGGAAGATTCTGCCAAACAAACCTCTTCAGCTAAAACAGGAGCGCAAACGGCCGACTATGTATTCACGAATGGAAAAATTTACACCGTAAACGAAAAACAGCCCTGGGCCGAAGCAGTCGCCATCAAGGACGGCAAGTTTATGGCGGTAGGATCAACGGCCGAGATTAAGGCGCTCGCGGGCGATGCCACAGAAGTTATCGACCTGGGGGGGGCATTCGCAATGCCGGGAATCGGCGACACACATATCCACCCTGCTTTGGTCATGCCCAAGCGCGCATTTTGTGGGCTGCCGGGCACCTTCTATGAACCCACCGAAGAGCAAACCATTGATGCGCTCAAAGAGTGCATTGCTAAATATCCTAAAGACCGCAAATGGTTCATTGCAGCGGGGTGGACAATGCCAGCGATGTCTCCTGAGACATTGACGCGCGAATTTCTTGACAAACTTATTCCTGACCGCCCGGCCTTTATAGAGGACGAGACGGGCGGCCACACCGCCTGGTTCAATACGCTTGCGATGGAAGCGGCCGGCGTATCGAAAGCGACTAAAGACACGGCAGAGAGTTTTTACAGCCGAACAAAAGATGGCGATATTTCAGGCCTGGCCTACGAGGGTGGATTAAATCCGTTTCTGGAAGCCATGCCGCCATTCGATACCGAGTTGCGCAAGATCGCGTTCATGGAATTGCTCGACGAGGCGACTTCAAAAGGTATCACCCTTGCTGGCGATGCGTATGTGTTTGAACACGATCTTCAGGCCTATCAGGAGCTGAAGCAGGAAGGGAAGCTCAACCAACACATGGTTCTCTATCTCAAGGGCAACCTGGGAACAGCCGAGCTCACGCCTGTAGCAGAGTTGCTCAAGTGGTGGAACAGTTATGATCTGCCTGGCCACAAAGCCGTAAAAATAGGCATGGATGGGTCGATTGAGTCATTCTCCGCGCCATTGGTTGATGGTTATTCGAAAGCCGATGTGCCTGAGCATGAAAGCCCCTTTCCTGGCGATACACTGCCAGCTCATGAGATAAGTGCAGATGACAAGGTTCCACCTCTCGTCCCGGCGGAGGAGTTTGCTGACTATATAGCTCAACTCGATGCAGCGGGCTTTCAGGTCATGGTTCACGCAATTGGTGATGGAACGGTACGCGCAACCCTGGACGGTTTCGAAAAGACTATCAAGGCAAATGGCAATAATCGTCTTCATCACCATATTGATCACTGCAGCCTGATCCATCCTGACGACTTTCAGCGCTTTGTTGATCTCGATGTCAGCTGTACAATCTGGCCGCCGTTGAACGCGCCGGTCGGTTACAACGTCGGCAACATCAAGCCGGTGCTCAAGCCCGAAACCTGGGCTCGCATGTATGACAACCGCAACAGGTGGGATGTGGGCATGCGTCTTGTAAACCATACGGACGCGCCGGCCGCTGTACTCTGGCCATGGTGGGGTATGGAGGCAACTGTGACGCGTGGCATCCCTGGCAAGCCTGAGGTGCCGAAGATGAGCCCGGAGCAGGCCCTGACAGTTGCCGAAGCCATTGAGGCTTATACGATCAATACTGCGTGGTCTCATCTGCTTGACAAAGAAACAGGATCAATTGAAACAGGCAAGTGGGCTGATATGATTGTGCTGAATCACAATTTACTTGAAATTCCGGTAACCGATCTTCACAAGACCGAAGTGCAAAAGACAGTCTTCAAAGGCAAGGTTGTCTACCATAAAGATTAGCCACGTTCTAATGCCAGGTATCTTCACGTGTCGCAAAGGCCACCTGATAGCAACCGCTACTCGACGTTTGATTTCAAGCAGGATTACGTGGCGACTAAAAGTAACCAGACGAGACGCCTCGGGACATTGGCGTCGGATTCGAATTCACTGACTGCCGGAACTTGCTGACCGAGTCCTTGTCTAATCATGTCGTTGGAGCTGACAGCCTACCCGTCACGCTCTTTTCATGCCCAAAAGGAAGACAGCCGACGGCTGCAGCTAAACTTAGACGCAACAGCTATCTCCAACGTATGTAGCGTTTGGCTGAATCTGCGATATCTGCAATAACGTCCAAGTATCAACTGCTTGATTTTTCTATGATAACATAATATCGTTATATAATAAGACAACAAAAGGTTATACCCCTAAGGGTACGAGGATTGCTGCAGAACAAAATGATCTATGTCATAGTAAATAAATAACCTCCTGATAGCATAAGGTCGCCAAACCTAAAACCCAAAAGGAAGCCAACAGGAGGTTATTATGAGTAATCAAGAGATT
>JAAXQF010000402.1 GCA_012974435.1 Desulfuromonadales bacterium
GAGAATATCTATGAAGAGGCCCTTTGCCAGGAATTGGCAACGCATGGTCTTAACGTCCAGCGTCAGTATGCTGTTGAAGTAGAGTACAAGGGGCGAGCATTGAAAAAGAGATTGGTGCTTGATCTGCTTGTTGAAAACAAGGTGGTCGTAGAAGTTAAGTCTGTAGAAAAGCATAATCCGCTTCACGAAGCTCAGCTTCTAACTTATTTGCGAGTATCCCATAGAAAATTAGGTCTTTTAGTCAATTTTGGTGAACGCTATGTTGCTCAAGGTGTCAGACGGGTCGTCAATAGGTTACCCTGAACCCCTTTGCGCCTTAGCTTTTACCTTTGCGCCTTTGCGTTACGCTTCTGAGTTAATCTTTTGCAGTTCAAGTACGCTGTCCCAATAAGAAAGGTCATCACCATGCCCCAAAAAATCAGCCACATCGGTATCGCCGTCAAGAGCATCGAAGAGTCTATAGCTTTTTACCAGGATGTCCTCGGTATGGAGTTTGAAGGTACAGAAGTCGTCGAGGAGCAGAAGGTTAAGGTCGCCTTCTTCGTCGTTGGTGAAAGCCGCATCGAGCTTCTGGAGCCAACCGCTGACGATTCTCCGGTCGCCAAGTTCCTGGAAAAGAATGGTCCGGGAGTGCATCACGTGGCTTATGAGGTCGCTGATCTTCAAGCGCGCCTGGTGCAGCTCAAGGCTGAAGGTGTTAAACTAATAGATGAGGCTCCACGTACCGGTGCTCATAAAACAAAAATTGCCTTCATGCATCCCAAGGCGAGTGGTGGCGTATTGACCGAGCTTTGCCAACCGGGTGAACACTAGCAGTAAGTTCAGGGGGTTGGTCGGTGAGGTGGGCGTGTTAGAGAGGCTTTTGCCCTTTTGGGCAGGGGCGAAAAACAGGGCAAAAGAACAGTGTTTTATTTCTTTTTCACCATAGGCTTTCTCTAATCTAAGGAGGTAAATAATGTCCCCTTGGTGTTTGAACTTGACAAATAAAAAACAACGTTTCTATAATGCGCAAAATTGTTCTACTGGGGAAGAGGAAAGACGTCATTTGCGCTCAAGAAATTTAAAATCAATCAAGTTGTTGCTTTGCGTTTTGTTGCTTATCCTTTTCTGCCTGGCGCCAATTACAGCGTTAGCCGTAGCAACGGGAGAGCCGGCGCCTGATTTTAAGTTGCAGGCCATGACGGGTGAAGATGTATCGCTCTCCGACTTCAAAGGTCGCTTGGTTCTGCTCAAGTTGGCAACAACCTGGTGTCCAACCTGTAAGTTGTTGTCAGCAGAAATAAAGAAGATCGGTGATTTCCTTAAAGAACAGGATGTTGTGGTGCTAGAGGTTTTTGTCCAGGATTCCGAGAAGACTATCAAGAAGTATCTTGGTGATCATAAGCCTCCCATGACGTTTCATGCCCTGCTCGATGATGGCCAGGCTTATGAGGCCTACAACGTTTACCTGATTCCACGTTTTTTACTGATCGATAAAGAGCAGGTCGTACGCTTTGATAGCTCCGGCCGTACCATGATGGCAAACGATATTCGTACCATGGTTCAGGAGTACAATCATTCGCCGAAGCAAGAAACTCCAGAGAAGACACAATGAAAAAGTGAATGCTTGTTTGTTTTGGGCAGAAGTCGTGGACAAAATGCGACAGTGTGGTTAGCCAGCAACACTATTGTTTAGGGTAACGAGTAGAAAAAATAACACTATTTCGTCGCCAAAGTTAAAAAATGCTTGGAAATGAGCGCTTCTTTGGTTATCTTGTGTAGCATTATCTAAGTTGGCATCATTGTTGAAGCATTATGGCTAGTCGGGCTATGAGCCTGGCAAGATATTAGCTTTAAAGATCGCAACAGTTTAGTGGTGCAATCAAATAAAAATCTACGAAAGGAGGAAAGTGAATGAAGAAGGTTTTTACCGGAACACTTGCGGTTATGATGATCCTCTCTTTGGTAGCATGCGCTGGTTCGAGCGGTGATCAGAAAATTCGCGTCAAGTGTCCGGCCTGTGGCTATGAATTTGATGCACCAACCGAGTAAAATTAAGCAGTTTTAAAAGGCTTGGCTCACTGTGGTAGTGGGTACAGGTTGTAAACTGAGAGTAATTACATTCAGGAGGCAAAAAGATGAAAATGTTAAAAGTAGCATTAGCAGTACTGGTCATGGCGGCCATGGTGACTCCAGTCATCGCGGAAGATCGTCTCAGCCTGAACGGCGAAATGCGTGTTCGTGGTTGGCACACGGATCGTGGTTTCGACAACTTCACCGATGCGGATGGTAACAAGGTGAAAGATCCCGACAACACTCAAACCTGTCTCTTATACACATCT
>JAAXQF010000611.1 GCA_012974435.1 Desulfuromonadales bacterium
TACTGCAAGGGCTCGCGCCTGGGCGAGCTCGGCGAGGTCGTCCGGGGAGACCTGGGTGTTGGTGTAGATCAACTTTTCCATCTCTGCCGGGGGAATCTTTTTGGTCATGCCGATAAAGTTGCGTGGTTTGGGGAAGTCCGACTTGCGATAGACCTGCCAGAGGTATTCGTCATATTCTTCAACGGGCACAACTACGTCCTCTTCTGTGCTCCCTTCCGCGAGCTCTTCATTCTTGACCAGATCCAGATACTTGAGTCGCTTAACCTGTCTGTTGAGATGCTCGCTGCGGTAGCCTTCTTCATCGTTCTCCAGATCAACGAAGCCACTGACCTCGACGTCAATGCTTGGTCGATCGGCCAGGGCCTGCGCCATGCGTTGCAATTTCTCGGCCTCTGTCGAACTGAGCGATGACGAACCGTAGGCAAAGCTGATATGGCTGAAGTCCTCTTCGCTGTCACCGAACATGGCTCCGAGCAGGGCGAAGGGCGAGGTTGCTACTTTGACCAGAAGATTCTTTACGACTGTCCAGATCACCCCACCAATGCTGAACTGAGGATCCTCGAGACTTCCGGAGACGGGGATGTCGAGATGAATCTCGCCGTTGCGATCTTTGAGCAGGGCCACCGCCAGTTTTACCGGCAGTCCGGTTGCATTTTCACTTTCGATTTCATCGCCGAAGCTGAATTGATCGAGGAAGACCTTGTTCTTGGCCTTGAGTTGATTGTCCTCAAGGTAATATTCGAGCGACAGGTTGAGCTTGCCCTTTTCAATCAGGTAGCCGACATAGTTGCCGGAATAGGGTGACAAGGGGCTGAGTTCGATGTCGTTGAAATTCAACTTGAGGTCGAGAAAAAGCTTTTCCGCCAGAGGGTTGATGACTCCGCTTATCTGTAACGGAGACTGGCTGCGTAACTGTCCTTTCAGGTCGACCTGGGCGCGTGACTCAGATTCGGAGCTTAGGCCTTCAATCCGACCGCCGAGATCGCGCATATCTGCTGTGAACAGTCGGGAGAGGTGACGGTCGGTGAAATCGACATGACCTCCCTGCAGGGTGATGGTGTTGACCTTTATGACCGGAGGTGTTGTCGTCTCAGGGTCTTCTTCGGGGGAGCTCTCCTGCTTTTGTTCCTCGCTGCCCTCGAGCTCATCCTTTTTGCTAAAGGCTTCAGTCAGGTTGAAACGGGCCTCTTCATCGATCAGAACTTTGGCAAAATAGTCACTGAGAGTGATTGATTTGACTTCTAAGTTTAAAGGCTCCAGTTCTCCCTTTATGCCGGCAACCTGAAGGCTGTCCCATTTCAAAAGATCTTCCTGGTGCAAGCTGTCGATCAGGTGAAATCGGCTGACACCGATATCGCCACTAAAGGTGACCTGCGGAGTGTCAGAGCCGGGAGCGAAGGTCGTTTGCAGCTTGGTATTGAGGTAGCCATCAGTGAGAACCAGATTGAGGTGTTCTTCTATGTAGGGAGACAAACTGGCTAGCGGGATGCCTTTAAGGAGCGAACTCATGCTGACTGACTGGTCGGCGAGTGAAGCCGTCCCTTTGATGTCGATCTGTCCTTTACGCTGAAAGACTGCGCTGAAAGTGAACGGACTCTCGACTTTTTCCGGTGCAGCCAGGTTGTTGAAGACCAGGTTGATGGCGCTCAGGTTTAAATTGGTCGGCGTTGCCGGGAAGTGGTCATTGATGTCGATTTCCATGTTGTTGATGGCAAAGGTTCCGATATTGTAGCTGAAAGCAGGCCCTTCGGATGTGGCCTCAGGTTTCTGTTGTTCTTCTGGTGTCTCGGTGAGTTTCTCAAGTATCGGAAAGTTGTTTGAAAGGATTGTCCAGTGACCCTCGGTGGTCCGTGAGAAATTAATCAGGCTGTCAGCGTAGACTAGCGAGCTTATTTCCAGGCGGTTCCTGGCAAGATCGAAGGAAATATCAGATGCGCTGCTTTCCTTTACCCTCACGCCTTCCTTTGCATTGAAGGCCATATAAGCATCGTGAAGTTTGAATTGCCCATGACTCAAAAGGAATGGCTGCTCCGGGTTGCTCGCAATGTCGGCGCGAAAATCGATTTTACCTTCTATGGGGACGGAATAAACGCCTTCATAATAAGATTTATATGCTGCCGTATCGATGTTTCTCAGCTCGGTGTCCAGGACCATGGTAAATGGGCTGAGTGAGAAAAGCCCCTTGATCGAGACGCTTTCGCTACGATCTGTCTCCAGAATCAGCTTGAGGGGGCTGGACTGCTTGCCATCAAGAGTGAAATCCCTGACATCAATATTGATCTCCCGGGCGGTCGTACTAAAACCATCGCTGGCCATCTCATCGGTGAAGAAGAGAACACCATCGCGGACTTCTATGGTGTCGATCTTTAAATCGAAAGGGTTCGATAGCTCCTCGGGGTTCTCCTCGACAGGTTCCTTTGTTTGCGTCGATGCCATACGAGCATGGTTCCATTGTCCCTGGAGATCACGCTTGAGCTGAACTTCAAGGTTGTAAATACGTAAGGCAGAGAGGTGGAGATCCTGTTCCAATGGTTTTGACGGGGCTATTTCAACCTGAAGCAATGGCAGGAAAAAGAGCTGCTCCTGCAATCTGTCATGGATGTTAAGTGACGCCAAATCGATCTTTCCGCTTAACTCGAACTCACCTCCGGTTTCCGGCGAGAGACGATAGAGCAGGTCAAGATTGAGGCTGAGTTTGCCGCTACGGATATCGACCGGAAGTTCGGTCGGCACGTAGCCGAGATAAAAGGGCAGGTCGATGTCGTTAAGTTCAAGTTTGAAATGCATCTCCTGAACATCGCTAAAAGGTTTCACTTGCCCCGCAAGATTGATTTCTGAATCGTTAATTTCGGCTTTGAAGAGTGGTTGTGCAGGATTCTCAACCATGTATGGCAGGTTGCCGATTGTAGGCAGCACCAGTTGCAGATTACGAACGCTGTGCTGTACTGCTTCGTCCAGGCTGTTGTCGAGCAGGTCTATCTGGCCGTTATTGATGGACAGGTTGTTCAGGGAGAAGCGGGTTGGTTCGTCAAGGCTTGAGTCCTCGGGCTCATCTGTTTTCTCAGGGAGCAGATCACTGAAGTTGAAGCGATCGGCCGATTGCCTTTCCAGGTGGACATAAGGTTTTTCTATGTGTAATTCGTCGATCACCGCTGCGCGATGATAAAGAGATGCCGCGCTTAAGGAAACTCGCAGTAAATCCCATGAGACGAAAGTTTTTTCCTGCTCGACTTCACTGAGCTGAAGTTTGTTGATCTTTATGCTGAGGTTGAATGGGTTAATGCTGATCGATTCAATTTTGAGGGCTCTGCCTGTGTTTTCTACGATCCAAAGACTGGCCTGGCTATTGATAATCCCCGGCAGGACCAAGGTGATGAAGGTTAGGGTGAGCAGACAAATGCCTGCTCCAATCAGAAGAGTTTTTTTCCAGAGCGACATGAGGATGCATCCTTGCCGGCGAAGTAGCTTTTACGGGCGCCCTTAATGACAGGTATGTCGAAAGACGGGGGGCCATGCTTCGAACTAAAGGCTAGCACGTAAGTGGCAGGGTGCAACGAAGGTCTTTGAAATTATTAGTGGTTGTGCTGAACGACCTGTGTACGAGTCAAGGGCATAGTTACCTATGTATATAAATCGTACCTGTTTTTGCATTGTGGGGCCGGTATGTGGTCGGGAAAAAAGACTTGACCTGATTCAAACATACGTTTAAATCATACGTATGACTTTCTTCTTTTTTCATGGAGTATTTGCCAGCCAATGAGTCGACCAGACACCAAGCAGAGAATTCTCAGTGCGGCGGAGCACCATTTCGCCAGAGACGGCTACCATGCCACATCACTTCGCAGCATTACGACTGCAGCCGATGTCAACCTTGCCGCCGTCAACTACCATTTTGGTAGCAAGGAGGCTCTCCTCGAAGCAGTTATCGAGCGTCGCCTGACCCCCCTTAACAAGGTTCGTCTGAACCAGCTTGAAACTTTACTGAAAAAAGCGAAACAGGGCGAAGAAGTGCCGACCTGCCGTGACATTCTACGAACATTTATCGAACCAACTCTGCGTTTACGTCAACAGGGCTCCGACAGTGAGGACTTTGTTGCGTTGATCGGCAGGATCCTCGCCGAACCGCGTGGCGTTGCCATGTCGATCTTTATGCACCATATGGAGCCACTTATGAATCGGCTCTTTCAGGCTCTGGCTCTTTCGCTGCCTGAATTGCCCCGTCAGACTCTTTTCTGGAGAGTGCATTTTGCTCTCGGCTCTCTGAGTCACATCATGCGTTGTCATGAGCGCCATGCCATGGTGCCTGAGGATGTCAACGTCGATGTGGAGGTCGGGGACCTGGTCGAACTCTTTCTTGATTTTGCTTCTGCTGGCATGGAGGGGACAATATGATGATACGTCTTGTTACTCTCCTCATAATACTGCTTGTAACGGGGTGTTCATTGCATGAGCCGACCAAGGTGGAATTGTCAGTGGATCCTCCACCGGAATATCTTGAGAATCAAGCTGCTGATGAATCCGGGCTATCAGTCGAACAATGGTGGCAGGTTTTCAATGATGAGCAGCTTAATCTGTTGATGACCGAACTTTTCGACCAGAACCTGGAATTGACCCAGGCAATCGCACGCCTGGAACAGGTCGAAGCAGTATTCAAAATTACCCAGAGCGCGCAATCTCCAACACTCTCCGGCGGTGCAAATCTTGGTCGTTCACAACAGCCTGGCGTGGTCGATGATTTTATCGGCAACAACCAACAGTTGTCTCTGGCAGCCGGTTATGAAGTTGATTTGTGGGGCAAGCTGGCATCGCAGAGCCAGGCGGCAGAGTTGGAGTTAACCGCCAGTCGCCAGGATGTGCAAACTCTTTACCTGGGCCTCTCAGCAAGACTGACGGATCTCTACTTTCTTGCTGTTGAACAACGAGCTCAACTGGCACTGACTGAGCGGTCTATTCTCTCTTTTGCTGATACGGCCTCTCGTGTTGAAAACCGTTATAACCTGGGCCTGGTCCCAGCAGTCGATATGTACCAGGCGCGCGTGAACCTGTCCGGAGCAAAAGCTGCTCGCTATCTTTTCGAGGCCGCTCTTGCCGAAGTCGAACATGCAATCGCAGTTCTGGTTGGCCGTTATCCAGAGCGAAGCCCAGATGACAGCCTGCAAAAATTACCTGATCCCCCTGATCTCTTTGAGGCCGGTATCCCTGCTGATTTGATCAGCCAACGTCCTGATCTTGTGGCGGCCCTGCGGCGCGTTGAGGCTGCTGACGCCAGAGTTGCAGCTGCGATTGCCGATCGCTTCCCCTCAATCAGCCTGTCTGGCGGCTATGGCTCGCTCCGTCAGGATGTTACAGCAGGACTGATCAAAGGTGAATTCTGGAGTCTGCTTGGCAACTTGGCCCTGCCAATTGTTGATGGCGGCCGACGTCGTGCGGAAGTCGAAAGAAAGGAGGCGTTGTTGCGAGAAGCTATCGCTGGTTATCAACAAAAAGTTCTCTCCGCTTTTCAGGAAGTAGAAGATGCTTTGGTCAATAACGTTGCGACTCAGCAACGTGTCGATTATCTCGCTGAAACCGCGATGGCAACTCAGGCAACCCTGCGTTTGACCACGGAACGATATCTTGCTGGAATCACCGACTACCTGCCTGTTTTGACCGCTCAACGCACCTTTTTTGATGTCAATAGCAGACTGCTTTCAGCGCAACGGCAGTTGCTTGCAGACCGCATCAGTCTGGCACGCTCGCTGGGAGGAAGTTGGATGCAGAACAAAATGAATGCACGTTTGCAGATTGAAGAGGATAAGAAACAATGAAAATGAAACGAGCCATACTGCCATTACTGGTGATCGTGATCGCCCTGGGATTGACCTTTGTTTTGCTTAAATCGCGCAAGACGCCCAAGCCTCATGAGACGCCCTACCTCGGCCCCTTGGTCGAAGTGGCGGAGCTGGTTAAAACCAACCGTCAGGTCATCGTCAGTGGCACCGGTAGCGCCCAGTCGCGTTACGAAGTCGGCATTACGCCGCAGGTTAAAGGACGCGTCAGCGAACTTTCTCCGCAGATGGTTGCTGGCGGAACTTTTCTTGACGGTGAATTGCTCTTTGCCATCGAAGAAGTTGACTATCAGCTGGCGATAGCTCTTGCGCAGTCGAGTCTGGCTCAGACTGAACTTGAGTTGTTGCGCAATGAGAACCTGGCTGACTTGGCCCGCAAAGAATGGCATGCACTGAACGCCGATAGTGCTTTAGAACCTAATCCGCTGGTCGTCTATGAACCCCAGTTGAAAAGTGCCCGGGCGCAGCGCGATGCCGCGCAGGCTAATGTCGAACAGGCCGAACTCAACCTGCAGCGGACCAGGGTGTTCGCTCCTTTTGACTGTTATGTGCGCAGCGAGCAGCTCGAGATTGGCCAGTTCCTCAATGCCGGATCACCGGTTGCGACAGTGGTCGGGACAGACCAGATAGAAATTGTTGTGCCGCTTCCCCTCGATGAGCTTATCTGGTTGCAGGTGCCGCGCAAAGGCACACAGCAGAAAGGCTCTCTGGCGAAAGTTGAACTGCAATCAGGCGGACAGAAGTTTCAATGGCAGGGCGCGATAACAAGGGCCCTGGGCGAAATTGACCCGCGCAACCGGATGGCGCGCGTGGTGGTCACTGTCGAGGAGCCTTTTTCTCCTGACACAGGCGACGCGAAACTGCTCAAGGATCTCTTGCCCGGTATGTTTGTCGAGGTACATCTACAGGGCGAAGAACTTGCCGATGTTATTGCTGTGCCACGCGGAGCGCTGCACGATAACGACACCTTGTGGATTGTGGACGATGAAAACAGGTTGCATATCCGCGCGGTTGATATTCTTCGTCGCGAACGCGATGAAGTTTTGATTCGTTCTGGATTGGATGCCAGTGAAAAGATCGTTTTGACCAACCTTTCCGGCGCGGCTGAAGGCATGCTGTTGAGGCCGCAATTGCGGGAGATTAAATAATGAACGGTGCCATTCGCTGGATGGCGGAGAATCACGTCGCCGCCAACCTGTTGATGTTGGTGTTGATCGTCGGAGGTTTGATTCTCGGCTTCAGCATCAAACAGGAAGTATTCCCGGATATTACGCTTGACCGTATTATGGTGAGCGTAGCTTACCCAGGGGCCGGTCCAGAGGAAGTTGAAGAAGGGGTTATTCTCAAGATTGAGGAAAACCTGACCGGGGTTGACGGCATCAAACAGATTAAATCTGTGGCTGCTGAAGGTTACGGAAGCGTCATCGCAGAAGTCACAACTGACGCCGACATCGATCTGGTTCTGCAAGACATTAAGAGTGAAGTCGACCGGATCACTACCTTCCCGAAGGATGCTGAACAGCCGGTGGTTAGTAAACTGCTCAATCGACGCGAAGTTATTTCCGTGGTTGTCTTTGGTTCTCTGCCGGAGCGCAGCTTGCGAGAGTTGGTAGAACAGGTCCGGGACGAACTACTGCTGGAGCCGGGCATCACCCAGGTTGATTTGAGCGGCGTACGGCCCTATGAAATTTCTGTTGAGATTGACGAGGTCAACCTGCGCCGCTACGATCTAACCTTTGACCAAGTGGCCCAAAGAATTCGCCAGGCGTCTGTCGATCTTCCCGGCGGAACGATCAAAGCTGCTTCGGGTGAGATTCTCATCAGGACCAAGGAACGCCGCTATGTGGGACATGAGTATGCCAGTATCGTCGTCCTGACAACGACCGATGGTACGGAGATCACCCTCGGTGACATTGCAACCATTCAGGATGGCTTCGAGGAGACGGACCAGTTCGGACTCTTCGATGGTCAGCCCGCGGCTATGGCCAAGGTTTACCGGGTCGGTGACCAGAAGCCGACGGAAATCTCCGATACGGTTAAAAAGTTTGTCGAGGCCAAACGCCTACAGCTTCCAGAATCGGTCGATCTGGCCACCTGGAACGACAACTCGGAGCTTTTCAAAAGCCGCAAGGACCTGCTGGTCAGGAATGCCTTAATCGGTCTGGTGATGGTCTTTGTTACCCTCGGACTTTTCCTCGAAATTCGCTTGGCTCTCTGGGTCATGCTTGGCATCCCCATCTCTTTCTGCGGCGCCTTGCTCTTCATGCCGGCGATCGGTGTCTCGATCAATATGATCTCGCTGTTTGCTTTTATCATGGCGCTCGGCATCGTGGTTGATGACGCGATTGTCGTTGGTGAAAATATTTATGAGCACCGACAGTCAGGCAAGTCCTACCTACAAGCCGCCATTGATGGCACGATCGAGGTTGCTCAGCCGGTTGTCTTTGCCATTCTTACTTCGGTGACAGCTTTTTTGCCCTTACTTTTTACCAGCGGCATTATGGGGAAATTCATCATGGTCATTCCGGCGATCGTTATCACGATTTTGCTGGTGTCTCTGGTGGAAGGTCTCTTTATCCTGCCCGCGCACCTGGCGTTTGGCAAACCTCGCAAGGAATCGCGGGGCTTGCTGGGTTGGCTCGATAAGAACCGGCGGCGTTTTGGTAAAGCCCTGCAAAAATTCATCGATGGCCCCTATCGAAAAACTCTGGCGCTTTGCCTGGAATATCGCTACACGACGATAGCCGCTGCCTGCGCGGTGCTGTTGTTGGCCGGAGTTGGTTTGGTCGGTGGCGGGGTCGTCAAGTTCCGCTTTATGCCGGATGTTGATGGTGACGTCATTCAGGTTGCTCTCGAGTTGGCTCCGGGGAGTTCTGTAGAATTGACAACGCAGATTCAGGAGCAGGTCGTTAACGCCGGTCTTGCCGTCGTTGCCGAGTACGATAAAGAGCGTCCGCAGTCTGATTCCGTGATGCGTCACGTCTATGCGTCGGTTGGTGCTGCGACAACGGATAGAGGCCCGGGCGGAGCAAGTTCCAGTGCCGGTGGTAATCTGGCCACGATTGCCATGTTTCTGACTCCGAGCGAACGGAGGGGAGTGGCTGCTACGGAAATCTCCAATCGTTGGCGTGAGCGGGTGGGAGAAATCGCCGCCGTTGAAAAGCTAACTTTTGTTTCGAACCTGATTCATCTCGGCGCTAATGTCGATATTCAGCTGGCTCATGAGGACTTTACGGTTTTAGATGAGGCTGCCGAACGTCTCAAGGGGCTCATTGCCACCTATCCCGGGACGGGCGACATTACCGATAATTACACGCTGGGTAAGCGGGAAGTTAAAGTTCGCCTCAAGGCTGAAGCGCGAACGCTAGGGATTACCGAAGAGAACCTTGGTCGACAATTGCGCGGCGCTTTCTACGGCTCTGAAGCCTTGCGATTGCAGCGTGGCCGCAACGAAGTTAAGGTTCTGGTTCGCTACCCGGAGGAGAGCCGAAGGCGGTTCTGGGATCTGGAAACTATGCGCATCCGGGGGCCGAATGGTGGCGAGATTCCCCTGAGTAGAGCTGCGACGCTGGTTGAGAGCCGCGGTTTCAGCAAAATCAACCGCAGCGATCGGAAGCGCGTGATTAATGTTACGGCGACAGTTGACAGCCATACTGCCAATGCCGAAGAGGTTGTCGCTGCAATCAAAGCGAATGACCTGCCGAAATTGATGGCCGATTACCCTGGCTTGAGCTACGACATGGAAGGTGAAGACAAGAACCGACGAGAGTCGATGGAGAGTATGTTCAAAGGCTTCAAACTGGTGTTGATTGTCATCTTCGCGTTGCTTGCGATCCCTTTTCGCAGTTACTCTCAACCGCTACTGATTATGGTTGCGATTCCGTTCGGGATTGTCGGTGCAATCCTCGGGCATTTTATTATGGGATACGACCTGAGTATCCTGAGCATGTTCGGCATCGTTGCCTTGACCGGCGTGGTGGTCAACGATTCATTGCTGTTGATTGACTATGTCAATCGTGTTCGGCGTAAGGGGAAGTCTTTGCTGGATGCGGTTATGGATGCAGGGCAAAGACGTTTCCGACCGATTTTACTGACGTCTCTGACGACATTTTTTGGTCTCATGCCGATGATTCTGGAGACGAGTGTCCAGGCCCAGTTCCTGGTCCCTATGGCGATCAGCCTGGCATTCGGAATCCTCTTTGCGACAGGGATCACCCTGTTGTTGATTCCCTGTCTTTACCTGGCTCTGGAAGATGTCCGCCAACTCTTCGGTTTGAAGCACTTTCATGCTGATCACAGTTCAAGCTCAGAAGGCTAGCAGCTTGTCGGACTTGCCGGACCGAAGCGAAAATTTGGACGATTGAGATCAGATTTTAGCTCGTTTGCAGGCTCATAGCCGTAGCTATGGGGCAA